>CAVKQI010000053.1:0-15736 GCA_963658405.1 bacterium
AAATTTCCCGCATACTTCCTATTTATTTTTTATCTCACATTGAAAGAACCCCCTTTTTAGTATAAAATAGGAAACTGTTGTAAGATCCCAGGGTCCCGGCGTCCCTGCAGACACAGGTTGTCTGCACAGGCTGTCTGCGCAGCAGACGACACAGACAGTCCCCGACAGTCTTCCGGCTCTGCCAGAAGCACATACCTGTCAGCATGCCCTTACCGGCTGCGAACCGGATTCCCGGATCTGTTGTACCTTCGTCTGCGGAATGGAGATTTTTGTATGATCAGTACCAGCGGTGTTACTCTGCGCGTAGGCAAGAAAGCGCTTTTTGAGGATGTCAGCATTAAGTTTACCGAAGGCAACTGCTACGGCATCATCGGCGCTAACGGCGCAGGCAAATCCACATTTTTAAAGATCCTCTCCGGCCAGCTCGAGACCACCAGCGGCAGTGTGGTGATCACCCCCGGCCAGCGTCTTTCCTTCTTAGAGCAGGATCAGGAAAAATATAACGACCAGATCGTCCTTGATACCGTCATCCAGGGCAACCAGCGCCTTTACGAGATTGGTAAGGAAAAAGAAGCCATTTACATGAAAGAGGACTTCTCCGACGAGGACGGCATCCGCGCCGCCGAGCTGGAGGAGGAGTACGGCACCATGGGCGGTTATACCGCTGAGTCCGATGCCGAGTCCCTCTTAAACGGCCTGGGCATCGAGACCGAATATCACTCCAAGCGCATGGGCGAATTAAACGGTGCCCAGAAGGTGAAGGTATTGCTGGCCAGAGCGCTCTTTGGCAACCCGGACATCCTGCTGCTCGATGAGCCTACCAACCACCTGGATCTGGATGCCATTGCATGGCTGGAGGAATTCCTGATCAATTTCGAGAATACCGTCATCGTGGTCTCCCACGACCGTTATTTCTTAAATAAGGTATGTACGGATATCGCCGATATCGACTACGGCAAGATCACGCTGTATGCCGGCAACTACGATTTCTGGTATGAGTCCTCCCAGCTGATGATCCGTCAGATGAAGGAAGCTAATAAGAAAAAGGAAGAAAAGATCAAGGAGTTAAAGGAATTCATCTCCCGCTTCTCCGCCAACGCTTCCAAGTCCAAGCAGGCTACCAGCCGTAAGCGTGCCCTCGAGAAGATCGAGCTGGATGAGATCAAGCCCTCTTCCCGTAAGTATCCCTTCATCGACTTCCGTCCCGACCGCGAGATCGGCAATGAAGTCCTGACCGTGGAGCACCTGACCAAGACCATCAACGGCGTCAAGCTCTTAGATGACGTATCCTTTGTGGTCAAGCACGATGACAAGATCGCCTTTGTAGGTTCCCAGGAGCAGGCCAAGACTGCCCTCTTCGAGATCCTCATGGGCAATATGGAGCCCGATGAAGGCACCTACAAGTGGGGCGTCACCACTTCCCAGTCCTACTTTAAGAAGGACAATACCACGCTGTTTGACACCGACAGTGACATCACCCAGTGGCTCACCGCTTATTCCCAGAATAAGGATGTCACCTATGTCCGCGGCTTCCTGGGCCGCATGCTCTTCCGTGGCGAGGACGGCGTAAAGAAGGTCAAGGTCCTCTCCGGTGGTGAGAAGGTCCGCTGCCAGCTCTCCTCCATGATGATCAGCGGCGCCAACTGTCTGATCTTTGACGAGCCTACCAACCATCTGGACATGGAGTCCATCTCCGCCCTCAATGATGGCATGATCAAGTTCCCCGGCGTGGAGCTCATCGCCTGCCGTGACCATCAGGTAGTCCAGACCACCGCGAACCGCATCATCGAGATCCTGCCCGACGGCAAGATCATCGACAAGGAGACCAGCTACGACGAGTACCTGGCTAATGATGAAATGGCCAGAAAGCGCACCGTCTATGTCTCCCAGGCAGAAGACGATACCGAGAGCGGCGAAGAGGAATAATTTTTGCCATACAAAACATCTGCAGATCTTCTGCAGATGTTTTCATTTACATCGGTTCACCACATTACTGGAGGAATCTTCCCATGCAAGCAGTAGACCTGCACGTACACTCAACCAAATCCGACGGCACCTTCACCCCTGCCCAGCTGGTAGCGCTGGCGCAGGAAAAAGGACTGGCCGCCTTTGCCCTGACAGATCACGATACCACCGACGGCATTGCCGAGGCCATGGAAGCCGCCAGGGGCACCGATATCGAGGTCATCCCCGGCATCGAGCTCTCCACAGAATACGAAGGAAGGGATATCCACGTGGTGGGGCTTTTCCTGGATCATCAGATGCCCGGCTTTCAGGAGCGCATCCATGCCTTTGCCGACGCCAGAGAAAACCGCAATAAAAAAATGTGCCAGCTTCTCTGCGATGCCGGCATCCCTGTTCCCTATGAACAGCTCCGGGCCGAGTGCGGCGATGCGGTGATCACCCGCGCCCATTATGCCCAGTTCATGCTCCGCCACGGCCTTATCTCTTCCCTGCAGGAGGCATTTTCCAAGTATATCGGCGACGACTGCCCTTATTTCGTACCCAGGGAAAAGATCACGCCCCACATGGCTGTGGAGTTCATTCTCTCTGTCCACGGGTTGCCCATTCTGGCCCATCCCCTGCAGTATAAGCTGGGAAATGAGGAGCTGGAAAAGCTGGTAAGCTCCCTGGCCGAGGAGGGTCTGGCCGGCATCGAAGCCTGGTACTGCACCCACACACCGCAGCAGAGTGCGCAGATTGCCGCACTGGCGCAGAAATACGGCCTTCTGGAGAGCGGCGGCTCCGATTTCCACGGTGCCAATAAGCCGAAGCTGGAGATGGGCAATGGCTACGGCAGTCTCTTTGTGCCGGAAAAGCTGCTGACCGCCATGAAGCAACGGGTTTACCATGTCACAGACCAGACCCGCATCTTCTTCTCCGATCTGGACGGCACCCTGCTGACCTCGGATAAGCATGTCTCCCCCGGCACCAGAGCCGCGCTGGATGCCTGGTGTCAGGCCGGCAATCTCTTTGTGATGCTCTCCGGCCGGGCCACCAGCAATGTGGCCGATGTGCGAAAGCAGGAGAAGCTCTTCTATCCCCACATGTATGTCTGCGGCTTTAACGGCGCCGAGATGTTTGACGGGGACAGCGGCGAGCGGATCTTCCGGGAAGGGCTGCCCATCCCTATCGTGCGCAGAGTCATGGAGCTGGCGAAGGAGGCCGGCATCTACTGCCACACCTATAACGGCGAGTCCATCGTATGCCGTCATATGGCACCGGAGACAGATTATTACAGAAAGTACATCCCCATGCCCGTGCTGGAAAATGAAGAAGATCCCGCTTCCCTCCTCACCGAGGAGCCCTGCAAGTGCATCGCCATCACGCTGGGAGATACGGCGCCCCTGGAGACGCTTCGCCTTCGCCTGATAGAAGAGCTGGGAGATCAGGTCCACGTATTTTATTCCAATCCCAACTATCTGGAGGTCGTCTCCCACCGGGCCAATAAGGGCATCGCCCTCCGGCAGCTCTGCCGCCGGCTGGGGATTCCCGTGGCCAACAGCATTGCCGCCGGTGATTCCTCCAACGATGTCTCCATGCTGGAGGCAGCCGGCTGCGGTGTACTCATGTGCAATGGATACAAAGAGATGCCGGCCCTGAAGGACAGCGCAGATGTGATCACCCATGAGGATAATGATCACGACGGATTGGTGGAGATTCTACAGGTTTCTCCTTCATAAGAAAGCATACGGCGATATATACACGCATAGAGAAACAGCCCCGTATCTAAAGATACGAGGCTGTTTTTCTGTCTGGGATTTTCTTCTGTTCTTCAGGATTTGTCCCTTAATTCTGAACTTTTAATTGTGAAAGGATATTTCCCCTATCAATTCATGAAATGACTTTCCTTCCCATTCCTTTATGGGCTTATTCAAAAGAGTCAGAAAATTATCATCCTTCTCCACCGTTTTCCATTGCTCTGTCAAAACAACATATTCGTGATTTACGATATCAAGATAGTACATTTTATCCTTATACCAAAATGTCATATCAACAGTCATCGGCGGATCGTCTATTCTTTCCGGAAACTCATCCCACCGCTGCCACGTTTGGAACTGTTCCCATGTCAGTTTAATTATTTCTTTTCTGCCATCTGTCCCAGACATCACTTCTTCTCTCCTTCCAAATCTCTGTTATACGCTGCACCATCCCTTTTTCCTTTGTGGTAAGGTTTGAGAATCCTTTATCCGTGTCGTATTCATTATGGCTGTATCCATGATGAACATGCGGTGACACTCCTCTATGCGGCTTATCCAGGTCAATCTGTTTGCATCTTTTACAATCTTTGTCAAAATAAGTTATATATTTCGGATTGCCTGCTGTATCTAACGTAACATAGACACGCCTCACTGTCATTGTTTCCAATGGTGCTGTCGTATTTTTCTCTGTAGGAATGACAAATTTGACATTGCCGGATGTCAACAATGATTTATATTCTGATCCGTACAGTTTGTTCTTTACACTCACGCCCGTGCTACTGCCTCTGCCTCCCATTATCTTTCCACCTTTCTGGACTCGATGTAATCCACTGAAATAATATTTCCCTCCATTTCATCAAATGGCCTGCCAAAGCATATGACAGCCTCCGGCTCAATTCGATAAAGCATCTCGTTGTATCCACACATAAATTCTCGTTTTGAGCGCTTACAGCCAATCATTCCTACTGCCACAACAGAATGCTTTTCTACTCCGTCAAAACAAAAATCATAGCTCCTCCTGTCGCTCCAGCTTATTGTTGGGATTACAACCTGACCCTGATCCTGCCAAAAGGCACCGACCCATCTGCTGTGAGCAATACTCTCCATCTGTCTCCAATAATTCATGTCGGAATAGCTGGAATAATCCGGTGTTAGGAGAAATCTGTATTGGGAAAGCCGTGCCAAAGACCGTTCCGGATTTCTGTACACACCTTCAAAGTGATAATCATCAATAAAGAAATGAACGCCTTTTTTCCTGTTTTTCTCCAGATCATTTGCCCGAGTATCTGTGTATGAAATCAGTCCGATATCTTCCAGATCTATTGATTGACGCTCCACCACCGGAATTTGCCAATCGCCCATTGTTTTAAAGCAATTTCGATGAAATAATACACTTCCGCGCATTTCGGCGCTTTTCATATTTATTTCCTTTCTCAGCCAGTCTGCTGCTATTAAAAATAAAACACGTCAATCGCATATATATTGCCGATTGACCCAGCTGCAAGGAAATGCTACTATTCAAATGTCTACTCTTGGATAGCGTAAGCATTTCCGAGATCTGAAACGCATTGAATTACTGCGCCAACAGTTATCCAATGCGTTTTATTTTTGGTCCATAGGTCATCCCCCCTTTCACTGTCTCCCCATCATCTTATCGCAGGGATTTGATGGAGTAATTTAAGCTCATAAACTGTATAATCTTTTCCGCCATAGCGCAGCCATTTTCTATAATAGTCCAGAGCAATGCATGCTGCCTCATAGCTGGTACAAAAATGTCTCTGTATATCTTCCGGTGAAAACGGTGTAATGCGATGTATCAATGGCGGCGGTGCAATTGCATACTTTGCAAAGAATTTAGCCTCTGCTTCCGCGAGATCCGGATCTGTATTATCATTATGTCCCAGAACGCAGTGTCCGATTTCGTGCAATATGGTCATGTTTGACCTCTCGTTCCCCCTGCTGTCATCGTAATAAATATATTCTTTACCATTGCCCGGTTCCAGGTAAAAGCCATCATCACTTATTTTCCTTGCTTCACGCCTCGCCTTTATGCTTAATCCAGAATATGGAATGACGATAATTTTCATTTTTTGAGCAAGTTCAAAACCGCAGATTGGCGTGCATCTGACATCATATCGAATAAATACATCGATAACCTCTTGCTTTATAAACTCATAATTTTCATCGCTTAGACGCATGCTGTCTCCCGTCATTCCCCGGACATTAAAATACTGATAATTTCCAACTTTTCTTCTTTTGACATTTGATGTGCATTTCGTGCTATCAAACGCTTGGCATAGCTGATTTCGCTGTCAGAATCATTTTCCATTCCATTCATCAAATAATCCACTGTCGTATCGAGCGCCTCAGCAATACGCGCAATCACTGAGGCCCGCGGTGTTCGATCACCTTTCAGATAATGCGACATTGCAGCCTCTGTTACACCGGCTTTTGCTGCCAAATTCTTTTGAGTCATTTTTTTCTGTTGCAATAGCAGAGCTAATCTCTCACTGAATGTGCCAGCCATATCTTTTCCCTCCATCCAAAAATCTCTTTATTTCTTTTTGGCCTCTCTTTTTGGAATTATAAATTGTAATTATTACTTTGTCAATGCAAACCACTATATATTGATTGAGTTTACAAAATAATGCTAAATGTAGAAACCAATTAGATATTGTTGCAGAATTCACATAAACATGTTTTTGTATTTTCTCTTTTTACATTTAAAGAAATACACAGTCCGATGCATGACGATAAAAAAGGAGCACATGCATTAACTCAAACTGTCAATGTACGTGCTCCTTTTTCTGTTTTACTTAGAATGCTGCTCTCTGTTAGATAACCTGCCGCAGTTGTTTTATTTATCGCTCGAATTCTCTGTTACATTCTGCAGTGAAACGATCATTTCGTCTACAGCGTCTTTTATTTCCTCAATCTGTCCCTGTGTTATGTCGTCTATATGCACGCCTCCCGTGCACACCACCGTCACACCGCAGGCGATGCAGAGCTTTTCTGCCACTCTGCGGCACAGGTATTCGTCCTTATGGCCCGTCAGATTAAGTACAGAGGCGGTGGCGCCCCTTTCCCCGTTCTTTCGAAGGGATGGTCTCGCCACCGCCTGTACTGCGCAGCCGATATGCGGTCTGCTGCCGCCCTCTAAGACGGCCAGCAGATCTTCACCGATCCTGGCTACAGATAATCGCAGTTCTGTACCTGCTGCCTCTCTTATTTCTGTCCTTATCCATTCCATTGCTGCGACTCACCTGCCCGTTCTCTTATGCCGTTTCCGTCTGTTTCCGCCTGCGCTGCTTTTGGCACTGTTTGTCTGTATCGAGCTCAGCCTTCCCATCTGCGATAGGATTCTGCCTCGATGCCGAAGGGTTCCACCAGCTTCGCTGCTATGTGATAGGTCATTTCTTCTATGGTCTTCGGTCTGTGATAATAAGTCAGCATCGGGGGAATGATCCGCACGCCGGGTATGTCGGCTAGTTCCTTGAGGTTTCGCAGGTGAATGGCACTTAAGGGGCTCTCTCTGGGTGCCAGCACCAGGGGGCGCTGCTCCTTGATGGTCACATCCGCAGCCCGCAGCAGCAGATTATCCGTATAACCGCTGCAGATCCCCGCTGCCGTCTTCATGCTGCAGGGGACTACGATCATGCCCGCCGTCTGATAGGAGCCGCTGGCAGGGCCTGCGCCGATATCGGCGGCATCCAGCACCACATCAGCCAGGGATTCCACCTCTTTTACGGTATGATCTGTCTCCTGCAGCAGTGTCCTTTTGGCGCTGTCTGTCATGATCAGATGGCTCTCCGCATCCTCTGCCTGCAGCAGCAGCTTTAACACTTCTATCAGGATCGGCTGACCGCTGGCCCCGGAGGCACCTACTATGATTCTCTTTTTCATACTCTTCGTCTCCTGTCCGAACTGTCAGCAGCATTCCCGCACCCATGATGATTTTTACCTGTCGGTGCCTGTCTCCTGTGATGATGCATCCCATAGACACAGATCATTGATCTTTCCATGCCGATTTATGCTATAGATTTATGATCCTCTACGCTCTGCAGATCTCATCGATCCAGGCAAAGGTCTCCTCCAGGTCATAGTCTCCGGCATGAGGGATATTCCAGGGTGCATGGTAATCCACGAGGCTGCCGTGCTCCCGAAGCTTTAAAACGAGCAGTGCGGAGATGGCCAGAGAGGTATCCCGGTCGCACTCGCCGTGCCGTACCCGGAAATACCGGGCGGTCTGTGCCTTTTCATCCTCGATATAGTTCATGGGATTGAGCATCCGGATCACCTGCTCCTCGGCCATCTCGCCGCCGCAGGTGCTGTGCTCATAACTGTAAGCCGTAAAGTGGCGGCAATTTGTCCCGGCATTGCCGAACAGGTCATTCTCCGGGCTGTGCAGTCCCAGATCGTCAAAGGCCGGCGCCGTCTTCATACGGGTGATGTCTCTTACATAGGCATCAAAATCCATGTCCGTCACCTGACCGTTTTCGATGGTCAGCCATGCCTTGGATGTCACAGGCGCCGGGGGAACCGGTCCCGTCTGCAGCGGCGGATACTCCAGCGCTCTCTGTGCGGAGACCATAACCAGCTTTTTGATGTATTCCTTAAAGCTGCCGCTGCCGTCGGCATCCAAAGTCAGTGCGCATCCTGCTTCATCCTTTAGCTGCAGGCTGTTGACATAAGCCGGGAAGAGCGCTGCTTCCTCGCGGGATACCTGACACTGCTCCGCGCTCATCACGCCGTCCTCCGGAGTGAAACTGGGGCGTCCTCCCTCTTCCATCTTCATATTCATGCGATGATAGTCGTAGACACCGTCAAATTCCCACTCATAGGCCATATCCGCATGGTCCAGGTTGATAATGGGGCAATAGCAGGAGGCTGCAAAGATCTCATCTCCCGCCGGTGCTGCGCCGATCTCCTGCAGATACGGCTCGTAATCCGGGTGATTGCCCGTGACGCCCATCAGGGAAGAAAGGGCGCCCCCGGCGCTGGTGCCGTTGGTGATGATCCTGCTCTCATCTCCCGGCAGGTCATCTGCGAAATAATGCAGATAGCGGACTGCTGCCTTGTAGTCCACGATGCAGGCCGGCGCCTTGCCGTTGTACTGCCCTGCTTCGTCCTGCTGCACCCGGCCCCGGATCGCCGGGGCTGCCACCACGTAGCCGTGCTGCAGGGCACGGAAAATGGAGTTGATCTTTCCCTTTTCGAATTTGCCGAATCCCGGCTCGTCCAGTTCGCCCGGCATGTAGCCGCCCACGGTATTGGGCATGAAGACCGGTGCGCTCTCCAGGGTATAGCCGTGGATGGTCTCTCCTTCATAGTATCCCTGCGGCACGAACAGGTTCATCTGCTGAAACTCTGCATTGACGGGTCTGTCCACGTAGACCAGATTTCGATAGGAACGGAAGCGGATGGTCTCGCCCTGCAGCGTCAGCTCTTCTGTTTTGTAATTTTCTTTGTCAAAGTGCATGTTTTTCTCCTTATGCCGCTGCTTTGCAGCGGCAGCCTTATTGCTGCTTTTCGTGTTCTCCTGTTCATGCGGCTCTTTTCTTTCCAAGACTTTCGTGAATTTCAGGGAGGTATTTTTCTACATCCATAAATAATACGGCGACGATCAGCACTACGCTTAAGATAGCGCCCAGCCAGCCGTAATCAAAGCGAATGGCATTTACCACTGCCTCAGACTGTACGGCGCCGGGGGTGCCCACGTAGCCTACTGCTGCCAGGATCCATGCGGTCATGGCAGAACCGAAACCGATGCCGATCTTGGAGCCGATGGACTGAGAGGAAGCCATGATACCCTCGGAGCGGGTACCGAATTTCCACTCTCCGTAATCTGCAGCGTCAGCCACAAAGGCATAGATGCCGGCGAACATGGGACCGATACCGATAGAGCGAAGGATAGTGCCCAGGATCAGAAGCGTGGTGTTGCTGCCTGCCAGACCGATGATCACAAAGCCGATCGTCATCAGGATACCGCCGCCGGTCATGAAGCTACGCTTGGAGAATCGATTTACAAAGGACGGCATAAAAAACAGGATGATCAGACCGGGCAGCTGTCCTACGCTCATCAGCGTGGTCATGAACATGGGATCTCCCAATACCACATTGCAGTAATAGATCTGCGCCGCAATGGCATTGGCATTTACCAGCAGGATCAGTGCTCCAATAAGAAGGGAGAGCCAGAAATACTTGTTCTTTAAAGCCACCGGCAGCTGTTCCTTCAGGGGAATGTCCTTTTTCTTTTCCGCAGATTCTGTTTCTGCCATCTCGGTGCAGAACAGGCCGGGGATCAGGATCAGTACACCGGCGATCACGCCCAGGATAATGCTGGTCACGAACCATCCTAAGTTCAGCTGCATGGCAGTAATGGCGGTGCCTACCACCAGGCCTGCCAGGTTGTTGATGATGGAGGAGATGGTGGAGGTGGTATTTCTGTCCTTGAAATCTCTGGTCATGCAGGCCAAAAGGGCGGAATGTGCTACGCCGAAAATGGTATAGACCACGCAGTTAAGGAATATGTAGGTAATGTAGGCATAGACCAGTTTCATGGCGCCGCTCCACCCCTCCGGCACATGGAGGATCAGAATGATGCCGATGCACATCAGCGGCGCGGAGATGATCAGCCAGGGTCTGGCCTTGCCGATCTTTGTATGCGTTTTATCCAGAATGCCGCCCATCATCAGATCCGTGATACCGTCCAGCAATCGGCAGATCACAAACATAGTGCCTACAGCCGCGGCTGCAATGCCCGCCGTATCGGTATAATAGGCCGTCAGAAAAGTGGCCAGCAGGGTGCTCATGACATTGCCGCCGCCTGCGCCGCAGCCGTAGCTGATCTTTTTCCACAGAGGTATCCTTGTCGCTTTCTCTTTCATATGATTTATCCCCATTCTGCAGATGTTTTTGCACTTTTTTGCCATGGGCCGTCGGCGGCATCTGCACCGCCGGCAGCTGTCAGGCAGACTTCTTTTCCTGTAATGTTCCGTAACACACCCAGAAAAAAGCCTGCTGCATGGCACCGTGCTTTTTGTTATGAGATAATCATATCGGATTCTGTTTTTCATCTCTTTACAACTCTTATCTTAAAAATTGCAAAAATTTGCACCACCCTATGTATTTTCTTTTTCCTGCCGCATTTTCTTTCGGAACTGATAGGGGGTGATGTCATAGATCTCCCGAAAGCCGTGGATCAGTGCTCTGGCATCGGTAAATCCCGTATTCATCGCCACCTCGAGAATAGAATGGTCTGTCTGCAGAATTTCCTCCCTGGCCTGCCGGATGCGCACCCGCATCAGATATTCCTTAAAGGTCATGCCTGTGTTTTTCCTGAAAAAGCGGGAAAAATAGGCGCTGGAAAAATAAAATTTCCTTGCCACTGCCTCCTGCCGGATGGGTTCCCGATAGTGCTCGTTGACATAGAGCATGATACCCCGCAGTCTCTCTATGTTTTTTTCATTATTCACTGGAAAGATCTCTTCCCTGTCCATCAGCTCATCTCTGCACAGATAGAAAAGCAGTTCATAGAGTTTTCCCATCAGAAAAAGCTGCTGGCAGTAGGGCAGATTTTCTGCCGCAAGGTCATGACTTCCGTAGCGGGAAAATTCTGTCATGATCTCCCGGATCTCTTTCTTATTTTCTTCTGCTTCCGTGACAAAGTATTTTTCCCGGAAGGAGGGAATCACACTCCGGAGAAATTCGTAGTTGATGATCAGCACCGTGGCCGCCGGGCGTCCGTCCCGGGGCACGTTGATATCCGAGATCACTTTGTGCAGGCTCTCCGAATTGGTGATCAGAAGCTTGCCGGGCGCTTCCGTATATACCTTGCCGTCGATGTAATGCACCGCATGGCCGGCAAAGGTATAGCACAGCTCCACTTCACTGTGCCAATGCTCCAGGATATCCTTCTGTCTGCCCTGCTGATTAACGAGTTCTTCGTAATTGATGTTATGGATCAGAAAAGGCAGCCGACCGCTGTAAATGACGACCTGATAGGCACTTTCCCGCTCCGGATCGATGCCGTTTCCACGAAAGTCTGTTTTTTCTGTCTTTTTATCCACGCTGTGCACCCTTTCTGTGGCGAAGGTTTCTTTTCACAAAAGTCTTTTTCCAAAGATTTTTTTCCTAATCTATTTTAAAACTTGTTTCTTCAGAAAACCATTTTGACCTCTCCCACGCCTAAAGACGTGGGATTCTAAAGCGGTTTCGCCCTAGAAGCTCTTTCCCAAGGAGCAATGGTACCTTAGATTTAGACGCACATCACTTTGCTCCGCAGTGGCAGCTCTGTTATAGTACGTCGTTTCAGGTTTCCCGGTCTACCATTCTGGCAGTATCAGATTCTCTATGACAGCAGAATCTGTCTTGCCCGAGTTGTACCGGACAGCTGGTCTGGTCGTGGTACGGGAACTATAGTTTCTTTTACAATGCTATGTTTTTGTTAATACCCAAAGCACGCCGGATGCGGCATGCCTTTTGTAGCTTCCACAAATGCATCTTGAGCTGTTACAAAATCGTGGAATAATACCCGACATTTGTCATTGTCCGGAGCATCTCCATCAGGGTTAGTGCAAAATATAAGAAATGCGCTGTAGAGATCTCTTTGCACCTTGTATCCTTCTATGGTTTTCCACCTATCAGAAAGCGGAACCTTTTTGTACTCTCCGGTATCATGGCGGTACTGGCTCGCGCGGAAAGTGCGGGTGTTTACTTCCATGATGCCTCCACCGTACGCCTCCGCCTTTTGTCTTAGCAATGCTAAGAATGATGCGGGGGAGCGGCTGTTTACCGAAGAACCGAAGCGGCGCTTGCGTTTGTATTTATAGATCAGTTTTTGTGAACCATCTTTGTTTCTGATCACAGATGTGGTTTGCTGCCGCTCCGGCTTCTTTTTAGACCGTTTCTTTAAAGCAGCATAATCCATTTTTTCTATCGCAAAACAAAAACCGTTTGTTTCGATCAGTCTGTTGATTTCCCTGTTATGAGAGTCCTTCGTGGCCGCTGTTTTCTTGCGGTTAAGGACACGGATCGTCTGCTTTCTGCGACGACAGCCATTCGATAGGATCCATTTATGGCGGCCTTTTTTGATGGTGCCATCTGTTTTGTAGTTGTCCGGGTTGTCGCGACGCAGATCAATGTCTACAAGTCGCTGCTGTCTTGCTATCCGGCTTTCGTAGCTCCTGGCGGCCGGTGCAAGCTCGATAATCCGTGCATCTTTCTCAGAAACAATGGCCATGGTTGACATGCCGGGATCAATTCCAACCGTCCTGTTTGCACAATCAGCTGCCGGCTTTAACTTTTTGGGAGCTGTACCATCAAAAACAAGTGTGATATAGTAGTGGTATCCTTTTTGAAAGGGGAGCCGGCTGATCTCAGTATAACGCAGTGCCCTGGAAATACTTTTTGCAACATAAGGGTCGCGAAAGTCTATATCCATGCGCATGGATAGTTCTCCCCATGCAGCTATGCCGGATGAGAGATCAACTTTAATACCGTTTGTTGCGCATTTTTGCGAAATAGTATACTGCTCAGCCAGACGCTTCATTTTAAGTCGTTTTCCATTGCCGTACAGGACTTTCTGCACCCCGGCAAACACACGCTCTGCTTCTTTTTGAGCCTGCTGACTGCTGATCCTGTTATGGTGCTTTTTCTGCATGACAGCTACGAAACGGTCAAAGTCTGTTTTAGAAATGCCACAGGCTCTGGTTCTTTCGTTCATAATGCCGGCAGCAGCCTTTTTTTGAGACATAAGCTCATGTTTCTGGTTTTTAATGCTTTTATCCGGATGTTTGACCTGCTCCAGTTTTTTTAGTTTCTCCGAGACAGACCCGTAGTTTTTCCTGGCATCAATATACTGCCTGTCCCTGAAAAGACTGTTCAGACATCTGCCGGCATAGCTTACCGTTTCGTTGTGCATGTGCCAAACGATACGAAAGCGCTTATTAAGTTCTTCTTTTTCGTATGCGGCAAGCTTTAGCCGGAAACGGATTGTATACATCAGTCCCTCGTTTTCTGTGCTTCCACGTAGTGCTGTATTGTCTGTGCACTGACATTTCCGGCTGTTGAGACAAAGTAGCTTCTTGTCCAGAGGCCGGTCTTATGTGAGAGTGGGGGAAATTCCTTTCGGAGAACAACGCTTGTGGTGCCCTTAATTGCATTCATGATGTCAGGAATCGACATCTGTGGCAATGCACTGACAAAAAGGTGTACATGGTCGTGGTGGCATTCCATAGCAAGTATCTCTATGTCGTTGTCGGAACAGATTTG
This sequence comes from bacterium, assembly GCA_963658405.1. Classification (GTDB taxonomy): domain Bacteria; phylum Bacillota; class Clostridia; order Lachnospirales; family Lachnospiraceae; genus CAG-791. The sequence goes on from CAVKQI010000053.1 coordinate 13,974, forward strand.
TACAGTCAATTCCTTAAAGCGATCTTCCACACCGGGAATGTCAAATATCTTGCGTCTCCTGGAAGGGCAAAACACGAAATGGTAGTTTATGAGTGATACAGTTGTTTTTGTTCTTCTATATACGGTTTTCATATATATAGAATGCCACGAACATGCATTCGGCACAAGTGTTATTATATTTTTTTGCCAGACAGACCAACCTCTATTTTGGCAAAAAAAAGAGCGAGAGTCGCTCTCATCCCACCCCTAAAGAGGTGGGCTTTCCCGCTCCTGCAAGGCTGTAACAAAATGGCATCGGATCAAGAAAGCCACTTTTCCGGGTCTGTCTCCATGAACCGTGCTCTGACGAACCTGGCTTTCTGATCATAGGGCACGGTGCAGTCAAAGATGGCCTTGCAGGCGATGCCGTGGTCACGGATGCCGGGTGAACAGGTCGGATCGTTGGAGGGATCCAGGGGATGGCAGCGCACGCCGGGAATCGGGATCAGATCTGCATCTGCCTGAAATCTGGTATTCATGGCCCACAGCACATCATTCATGTCAAAGCAGTCCACGTCCTCATCCACCAGGAAGACATGCTTTAACTCGCTGAAGGCGGAAAAGGCCAGCAGGGCCGCCTGGCGCTGTCTTCCCTCATCGCTGGCTGTCAGCTTTTTAAACTGCAGGACGGCCATGTATTTGCCGCCGCCCGGCGAAGCGCAGTACACATTCTGCAGTCTGCCGGGCATAGCCTTTTCGATCATGCCGTAAATGCTGGCCTCTGTCGGGATGCCCGCCATGGACACATGTTCCTCACTGGGACCGATGCAGGTCTGCATAATGGGATTTTTTCTGTGGGTCACTGCCTTGACCTTGATGAGCCAGCACTGGCTGCTGGCCGGGCCGGTATAACCGGGGAATTCCGGCATGGCATAGCCTGTGTGCGTATTCTGATCCTCCTGCACGCGAACACCGGGGATCACCTCTCCCTCGATCACGTATTCTGCATTGGCGATGGCTTTTTCCGGCACCGTGAGGCAGTCGCACAGCTGCACCGGCTCTCCCCGCAGCGCGCCGGCCACAGAGAGCTCGTCGTATCCCAGAGGGGTCGTGGGCGGCTCAAAGCAGGAACCGATCTCAATGGCGGGATCTACGCCGATACTGATGGAGATGGGCAGGGTCTGTCCCAGCCTTTCCGCGCATTCTGCCATGGCGCCGATATGTCTGGCGCCGGGGGTAAAGAAGATGGACAGCTCATCTTTTCCCTGAATGCAGAGTCTGTGGATCGTCACATCATGGGCGCCGGTCTCCGGATGGGCGGCATAGCACATGCCCAAGGTGATGTAGGGGCCTGCATCATCCGGGGTATTGGTAGGTGCCGGCACCAGGTCATACAGGGAAAAGCCCGGCTCGTCGGCTCTGTGCACGACCTGCTGGCAGGGCGCCTCGCCCTGAAGATCGACCGGAGGTACCGGATTGGCTGCGCTTTCATACAGCCGTTTCCCCAGGTCTTCCGGACTGCAATTAAGCAGAGCCGCTGCTCTCCTGCGGCTGGCCAGCACGCCGATGACGACGCTGGCATCCGGATGACCTTTGACATTGTGAAAAAGCATGGCGGGGCCTTCTTTGGTGGGGCGCTTTACGGTGCCGCCCGCTCCCACATAGCGGTAAATGCCCGCCAGTTCTGCCTTGGGGTCTACCTCTACGTCCGTCTCTGCCAGCTGTCCAGGCATCTGCTTTAAAAGCTGCAGGGCGCTGCGCAGGTCTGTTACTTTGATTTTTTC
>CAVKQI010000053.1:16022-17292 GCA_963658405.1 bacterium
GTGTCCGGCCACTCATACACAGAATCACGAAAGCACAGAAAGGCAACACCCATGACTTTTGAGCAATTATCCATGTTTACTGCCGCTGCCCGGTGCGATACCTTTTTTGACGCCGCCGAGCAGCTCCATACTACCCAGTCTACCCTCTCCAAGCAGATCCACCGTTTGGAGGAGGAACTTGGATTTTCTCTCTTTGACAGGCGTCGGCGCAGTGCCGTTCTGACGAGCGCCGGGGAGGCTTTCCTGCCGGAGGCCGATGACCTTCTCTCTCACTATCAGGCGGTCATGGACAGAATGGCGACTTACAGAGTCAATGTCACGCAGCCCCTTTCTGTAGGCACGCTGCCTATCCTGGCCCAGTATGATCTGATGGCACCTCTCCACCGCTTTAAGAAGGAAGATCCTTCTTTGCACATCTGTGTCACAGAGGCGGAGGAGCCTGCCCTGCTGGAAGGGCTGGAGCAGGGACGTTTTTCCATGATCCTTGCCAGAGATTCCATGATCGACCAGGCCTGTTATGCCTTCTATCCCGTTCTGCAGGATCGACTGGTCGCCGTACTGGATGCCAGCCATCCTCTGGCCGCCCGAAAGACTCTCTCCCTGGAGGAACTCATCCGGGAGCCTCTTCTCCTGATGCATCCCTATACCAGCATCTATCAGCTTTGCATGTCCCTTTTCGCAGCGCACTCCCTCACGCCCCATATACTTCGGACCGCCAGACTGGAATCTCTTTTCAGTGCCATCGGGCTGGAGGAGGGGATCGGGCTGCTTCCTGCCGGAAACCTGCAGGCTTTCCGGCATGACGGTCTGGTGACGGTGGAGCTTCCCCAGGCACCGCCGCTGTGGGTAGGCATCGCCTGTAAGAAGGAAAAAGCCGCCTCCCGGCATTCTGAAGTCAGATCCTCTGCCGGTCAAAAGGGAATCACACAGACCGCAGAAGCCATGGCCGATGCCCTGCAAAACTCTGTACAGAATTGATGATCTGTCCGATCACGGTAGCGACAGCGGCGCCTGTCATGCCCCAGCCAAGGTCCTGCCGGGGGAGGCCAAAGTAATTATCTCCAGCATGTCCCCGGATACCTATAAATATGATAAAGTAACCTTAGAATTTCAGGTGCGAACCTAAGAAAGGCAAAAACATCTATGGCTTCAGGGAAAATGAAAACTGTATTTTTCTGTCAGGAATGCGGCTATGAGTCCGCCAAGTGGATGGGACAATGTCCCGGGTGCAAGGCGTGGAATACCATGGTAGAGGAACCGGCTGCGCCAA
>CAVKQI010000054.1:0-16971 GCA_963658405.1 bacterium
ACACATATAGGTTAATACTTGCTATTGTAGCATGCCCCGCCGGCATTTTGTGTATTTCTTTTTCGGAAGGAGTGCGTTATAATGGGGACGCGGTAAGACCAAATTACTAATTTTCAGAAAGGTGGTATGAATTATGCCCTTAGTTACAACGACTGAAATGTTTAAGAAGGCATACACCGGCGGATATGCAGTCGGTGCATTCAATGTGAACAACATGGAAATCGTACAGGGAATCGTTGAGGCTGCAACTGAGCTGCACTCTCCCGTTATCCTGCAGGCTTCCTCCGGCGCAAGAAAGTATGCTAATCAGGCTTACTTAAAGCACCTGGTAGAGGCTGCTGTTGAGACTTCCGATATCCCGATCGCTCTGCATCTGGACCACGGCGCAGATTTCGAGATCTGCAAGTCCTGCATCGATTCCGGCTTTACTTCCGTCATGATCGACGGCTCCTCCCGTTCCTTCGAGGACAATATCGAAGTATCCAAGAAGGTTGCTGAGTATGCACACGAGCACGGCGTCGTAGTAGAGGCTGAGCTTGGTACCTTAGGCGGCGTTGAGGACGATGTAAAGGTAGACGCTGACAAGGCTATGTATACCGATCCTGATCAGGTTGAGGAATTCGTAAAGAGAACCGGCGTTGACTCTCTGGCTATCGCTATCGGCACCAGCCACGGCGCTTACAAGTTCAAGCCCGGCACAACCCCTCGCCTTCGTCTGGACATCCTGGCAGAAGTTGCACAGAGACTGCCCGGCTTCCCGATCGTCCTGCACGGTTCTTCTTCCGTTCCGCAGGAATATGTCAAGATCATCAACGAGAACGGCGGCAAGCTGGATGACGCTATCGGCATTCCGGAGGAGATGCTCCGTGAGGCTGCAAAGGGCGCTGTCTGCAAGATCAACATCGACTCCGACCTTCGTCTTGGCATGACTGCCGGCATCCGCAAGCACTTTGCTGAGCATCCGGATCACTTCGATCCCAGACAGTATCTGGGCGACGGCCGTCAGAATGTTAAGGATATTGTAAACCACAAGATCCTCACCGTTCTTGGCTCTCAGAACCAGGCTTAATTAAAAGCACAGATAAAAACGGTACCCCCCCGGTGGTGAATCTGCATTCGCTGCCGGGGGTTTTGTGTATCCTCTTTGTTTAAACGTTTACTTGCATATTTTTAAACACACTGCTAAACTGAGAGCGGTTATGTACAGAAGACCGCAATGCTTATAGAAGGCTGTAATACAGAGAGACTGCCGGCAGACGGCAGGAAGCTGTCATAGCAGTTGAAAAGGAGAACGCAATGGAGAAGATTAGTTTTGATTATTCCAAAGCAAGTGTTTTTGTAAGAGACGAAGAGATCACCCAGATGAAGGCTGCCACCGAAGTGGCCAGAGATGTACTGCTGAATAAGGCCGGTGCAGGCAATGACTTCTTAGGCTGGATCGATCTGCCGGTGAATTATGATAAAGAGGAGTTTGAGCGCATCAAGAAAGCAGCAGAGAAGATCAAAGCAGATTCCGATGTGCTGATCGTCATCGGCATCGGCGGTTCCTACTTAGGTGCCCGGGCTGCCATCGAGTTTCTGCGCCACAGCTTCTACAACAGCGTGGACAAGAGCGTGCGCAAGACCCCGGAGATCTACTACTGCGGCAATTCCATCAGTGCGACCTATCTGGCAGATCTGATCGAGACCGTAGGAGACAGAGATTTCTCCGTCAACGTGATCTCCAAGTCCGGTACCACCACCGAGCCGGCCATCGCCTTCCGTATCTTCAAGGAAATGGCAGAGAAAAAGTACGGCAAGGAAGGCGCAGCAAAGAGAATTTATGCCACCACCGACAAGGCAAAGGGCGCTTTAAAGAATCTTGCGACCCAGGAAGGTTACGAGACCTTCGTAGTGCCGGATGATGTAGGCGGACGTTATTCCGTGCTGACAGCAGTAGGACTTCTGCCCATCGCAGTCTCCGGTGCAGACATCGATCTGCTGATGAAGGGTGCAGAGATCGGCAGAGAGCATGTACTGGACAATCCCTATGAGACCAATGATGCGCTGCTGTATGCAGCAGTCCGCAATATCCTGCTGCGCAAGGGCAAGAGCGTGGAGATCCTGGCCAACTACGAGCCCAGCGTACACTACGTATCCGAGTGGTGGAAGCAGCTCTACGGCGAGTCAGAGGGCAAGGACCAGAAGGGTCTGTTCCCGGCCAGCGTGGATCTGACCACAGATCTGCACTCCATGGGCCAGTTCATCCAGGACGGCGCGCGCATCATGTTTGAGACCGTTCTGAATGTGGAAAAGTGCAGAAAGTCCATCACCATCGACGAGGCAGCTGAGGATCTGGACGGCCTGAACTATCTGGCCGGCAAGACCATGGATTTTGTCAATAAGAGTGCCATGAACGGCACCATTCTGGCGCACACAGACGGCCAGGTACCGAACCTGATGATCACCATTCCGGAACAGAATGAGTTTTACTTAGGTCAGCTTTTCTACTTCTTTGAGTTTGCCTGCGGCGTCAGCGGCTATTTACTGGGCATCAATCCCTTCAACCAGCCCGGCGTAGAGAGCTACAAGAAGAACATGTTCGCCCTACTCGGAAAGCCCGGCTATGAGGCACAGAGAGAGGAACTGTTAAAGAGACTGTAAAGAGGACTGCAAAGAGACGGGACAGACCGCTCTGCAGTGAAAAGAATACATAGAGAGACCAAAGAGCACCTTCCTGCTGCGCAGATGTTTGGCGGCAGGAAGGTGCTCTTGTATAGTCGGCAAAAGGCGCGGATCCCGAAATCCTGTCTTGCATAAACAGACGGGAAGAAAGATAATAAGAAAGAATAAAATGCCTGATGGCATTTCATTCTTTCTAAAAGATGGCACAGGTGCCATACCTGTGGGATCGCATCGGAGAATTCGCCTGTGCGAAATTCTCCTTACGCTGCCGCTGACAGGCTGCGGCATAAAAGGTAAGGAAGAACGAATGCCGGATGGCATACAATTAAGGGATATAGGACATAATGCATGAGAGATGAAGAGCAGTATGATGACCGGGGATGGGAGTATGAAAGGGAACGAAGGCGCGAAGAGCGCAGATCCTATGACTACGAAGACGATGTAGAGGAAGACGACGAGGAGATAGCAAGGCGGAGAGCGATCCGGCAGGAAAGAAGGAGACGAAAGAAGCGCAGGAGACAGCTGCGAAGGATTATTGCCTGCGGCGTCGCAGCGTTGATCATCTGCGGTGCAGCGGGATTTTTTATCTATCAGGATCAGCAGAAAAATAAGCAGGCGGCTTCACAGGACCAGGCACAGGTGCAGGAGACGGAACAGGCCGCAGTGTCGGAAGAGACAGCTGCAGAGAGCACAGAGGAAGAGGAACCCGTCCAGGAAGGACCCGTGGCGCTCCAGTCCGCAGAAAGCAGCGATACAGTGCAGATGAATGAGGAGCTGGACAGCTCCACGGCAGTGCTTTTCTCTGTCAAGGACGGCAGCATCATCGCGGAAAAGGGAAATCCCAATACCAGGATCGTGCCGGCTTCCATGACCAAGATCCTGACCATTCTGGTGGCAAAGGAGCATGTGGACAATCTGGATGATACCTTTGAGATCACCTACACAGAGACGGACTACAGCTTTAAAAATGAGTGCAGCATCGTGGGCTTTTCTGTGGGAGAGAAGCCTACGATCCGGGATCTGTTTTACGGGACGATCCTTTGCTCCGGCGCGGATGCGGCAGTAGCGCTGGCGGATTATACAGCGGGCTCCCAGGAGGCTTTTGCGGAATGGATGAATGCCAAGCTGCAGGATCTGGGCATCAGCGAATCGGCTCATTTTACCAACTGCGTGGGTGTCTATGACGAGGATCTGTACTGTACGCCTTACGACATGGCGGTGATCCTCAATGAAGCCATGAAAGACGATTTCCTGCGGGAGGTGCTTTCGGCGCATACTTATACGACCTCCTTTACCACGGAGCACCCGGAGGGAATCCTGATTTCCAACTGGTTCCTTCGCCGCATAGAGGACAAGGACTCCGGCAGCGGCTTTGTGCTGGGGGCCAAGACCGGCTTTGTGGCGCAGTCCGGCAACTGTGCGGCCAGCTATGCCACGGATCCGGAGGGAAACGGCTACATCTGCGTGACAGCCGGCGCTACCAGCGGCTGGCGGTGCATTTATGATCATGCAGCGATCTACAAGCGCTTCCTGCCGGGAGATGGCAGCGGAACCACCGCTGACCAGACAGAGGAAACGGCAGATGCAGAAGCGGCCGGTGAGGACAGCGGAGATTTTGAATAAGAAATGACTTTAAATGACTGATGTCATTTAAAGTCATTGCGAGGATGAGGAAAATCCTCATCCTCGGGGATCGCATCAGGGAATTCGCCTTCGCGAAATTCCCTTCGCGTTGCCGCAATAAATTGCGGCAGAAAAGATAAAATGACATTAAATGACTGATGTCATTTAAAGTCATTGCGAGGATGAGGAAAATGAATAAAAAGATGACAAGAACCATAGCACTGCTTCTGGTACTGGTGACCATGAGTCTTGCGCTTTTCGGATGCGCAAAGAAGAAAACCGTCAGTTTTACCGTGGACGGCATCGGCACCTATCAGCTGACAGGTATCCCGGAGGGAACCGTAAACGGCGGCAACCATGATCAGGAGATCTTTGTTACCCTGAACAAGGATGGCGACTATAACTTCACGTTAGAGGGAGAGGACGGAAAAGAGTACGTGATCACCATCAAGTATCACGATGGCGTCGTAGAGGCCGCCTCTGCCGACGACCTCGGCATTTCCGTGAAAGTGGAGTAAGTAAGCTATGAACTACACCATAAGAGCAGCCGGGGAAGAGGACGCAGAGGCACTTCTGGCCGTATATGCGCAGTATATTGACACCAATATCACCTTTGAAGAGGTGCTTCCCACGGCAGAGGAATTCAGGGAGCGGATCCGCAGCACCGAGGAGAAATACCCGTACCTGGTCGCCGTGCCGGAGGGGGAGAACGTCCCGGTGGCCTATGCCTATGCAGGCCCATTCGCGGAAAGAGCTGCCTATCGGTGGGATGTGGAACTTTCCATTTACATCGCCCGGGCGCATGCCGGGCACGGTCTTGGCAGAAAGCTGATGGAGACTCTGTTGGAGATCCTGGCCAAGCAGGGCATTCAGAACGTATACAGCGTGGTGACACAGGGGAATCCTGCCAGCGACCGTCTCCACGAGTCCATGGGGTTTAAGCTGGCGGGGATGAATACAAAGACAGGATACAAAAACGGGGCATGGCATAACATGCTCTATTATGAAAAGTCGATCGGGGCGCACGAAGTACCGCCCAGAGAGCCGGAGAGGGATTGGAGAAAGTATCTCGGGGCAGGCGAAGATCTTATGTAATGGGGAACAAGCAGGGTTAGTCGGATGAAAATGCCGGTGTTTCTATCCGACCTGATGGATGATGCCAATATCATTTATGGGTGATCGGGACAATTCACCTTCAGGTGATTTCTCACCGATGACTGAGGGCATCATCCATGCATAATCAAAAAAAGGGGGTTGCAAATGAAAGAAAAGAAACTGACAGGCAGACAAAAGGCAGCATTTGGTATCGGCGCAGTGGGAAAGGACATGGTCTATGCCCTCTCCTCTTCCTATGTCATGTATTTTTACCAGGATATCCTGGGACTGTCCGCTACCTTTGTGGGACTGGTACTGATGGGCGCCAGAATCTTTGATGCCTTTAATGATCCCTTCATGGGCGTGCTGGTGGCAAAGACGAGATCGAAATGGGGCCGTTTCCGTCCCTGGATCCTCTCCGGCACCGTCCTCAACGCCCTGGTGCTGTATGCCCTTTTTGCGGCGCCGTCCATAGAAGGCAGTGGCCTGATGGCATACTTCGCCATTATCTACGTGCTCTGGGGCGTCACCTATACCATGATGGATATTCCCTACTGGTCCATGATCCCGGCGGTCACAAAGACCCCGGCGGACCGGGAGAATCTCTCGGTGATCGGCCGCACCTGCGCAGGCGTGGGCTCTGCATTGATCGCCATGTTTACCATGCTGCTGGTAGGTATCCTGGGCGGCAGCAGCGAGCGCGCAGGCTTCCGTATGGTGGCTTTGCTGGTGGCGGTGATCTTTGTGGTGACGGAGATCATCTGCTGCCTGTCCATGCGGGAAGAGGCACCGGCGGAGATGAAGACGGCCTCGGTGGGAGAGATGTTTTCCGCCCTCTTCCGGAATGACCAGGCCCTGGTCATTGTAGGCACCATCGTCCTGATCAATTCCGCGCTGTATCTGACTTCCAATTTTATCATCTATTTCTTTAAGTATGACTTCGGCGGCGCCGGCTGGAAGGGCAGCTATACCCTGTTTTCCACCATCGGCGGCGCGGCCCAGATCCTGGGCATGATGGTGCTCTATCCTCTGCTGCGCAAGAAGCTGAGCAATACCGGCATCTTCCGGGGGAGCCTCGTGGCAGCGCTGTGCGGCTACGGCATTCTGATGGTGCTGTGTCTGACGGGATTTTCCGGCAATCTGGCAGTGCTGTGCATCCCCGGCGTCATGGTCTTTGCCTGCAACGGTATGCTCACAGTGCTGACGACACTGTTCTTGTCCAACAGCGTGGACTACGGACAGTTAAAGACGGGCAGACGGGAGGAGAGCGTGATCTTCTCCATGCAGACCTTTGTGGTAAAGGCAGCTTCCGGTGTGGCCGTGTTCCTGACCGGTGTGGGCATTGATCTGATCGGCCTGACCGGCAATACCGAGGAAACCGGCGAAGTGGTGGCCCAGAGCGCGCAGACACTTTTAGGACTGCGGCTGCTGATGACGGTCCTTCCCATGATCGTGCTGGTGATCGCACTGATCCTGTTCCGCAGGAAGTTCACCCTGACCGATGAAAAGGCAGCGGAAATCAGCAGACAGCTGCAGTAAAGTAAAGGACGAGTCCTCTGACAGGCGACACAGACGGAGGAATGAACCGTTATCTGTAAAACAGGTATCCGTAATACAAAAAAAAGCCTCCCCTGCGGGAGCTGCGAAGGAGCAGCATCCGTGAGGGGAGGCTTTTTATATACAGCGGCGTATTGGAATCGCCGGTGCGCTTTTGTCTGTGACATCAAAGACGGGGAGCCGGGGATGCCGGGAGCGGATGGCTGTGGAATCAGGATACGGAGGATGTCAGGCCTCGTTCTGCTCCAGAGGTTTTACCTGTCTGCTGTATACGCGCTTAAAGAAGAAAATGGATAAAAGCAGGGATACAGTCTCGGCGATGAGGAAGCACCACCAGACATTGTTGACATTGCCGGTGAGGGACAGGAGCCAGGCCACCGGAACCAGTACCACCAGCTGACGTCCCAGGGAGACGATCAGGGAGTAGATACTCTGGCTGAATGCCTGGAAGATGGAGCCCATGACGATGCCGAAGGCCGCCAGGGGGAAGTGTACAGCGATAATGCGCAGGGCTTTGATGCCCATCTGCTCCATCTCCGGAGAGGCACTGAAGAGCCGCAGCAGCTGGCCGGGGAACAGCTCCATGGTGACGGTGCCGCAGACCATGATGCAGAAGGCCAGCAGAATGGAGAACTTCAGTGCAGTATCAATGCGCTTTTTCTGACGGGCACCGTAATTGTAGGCCAGCACCGGGATCAGGCCGTTGTTCAGGCCGAATACCGGCATGAAGAAGAAGCTCTGGAGTTTGTAGTAGACACCGAATACGGCGGTGGCGGTGGTGGAGAAGCCGGTCAGGATCAGGTTCATAAAGTACGTCATGATGGAACCGATGGACATCATCAGGATAGAGGGAATACCCACGAAATAGATCCTGCGGATGATGGCACCGGAGGGACGCAGCACCCGCTTCAGGGAGAAGTGAATCTCCTTGTTAAAGCGGATGTTCATAAACAGACCCAGCAGGGCAGCCACGCACTGTCCCAGCACGGTGGCATAGGCGGCGCCGGCGACACCCAGAGCGGGGAAGCCGCACAGACCGAAGATCATGATGGGATCAAAGATAATATTGATCACAGCGCCGGTGAGCTGGGAGCACATGGAGAGAATACTCAGACCGGTGGACTGCAGGAGTCTCTCAAAGGTGATCTGGAAAAACAGGCCCACGGAGAGCATGCAGACGATACGCAGGTAGGTGTCACCGGCGGCAATGATGTCCGGATCAGAGGTCTGACTGCAGATAAAAGGATTGGTCAGGAAAATGCCGATGAGCAGAAAGAGCACGGCATTAAAGCAGGTCAGCAGCAGACCGTTGGCGGCAGCGGCGTCGGAGTGTTCATAGTTTTTCTCTCCCAGTGATTTGGAGAGCAGGGCATTGATACCCACGCCGGTGCCGGAAGCTAAGGCGATCATCAGGTTCTGCATGGGAAATGCAAACGTGACGGCGGCCAGGGCATTTTCGCTGATCTGTGCTACGAAGATGGAGTCAACTACATTGTAGAGGGCCTGCACCAGCATGGAGATCATCATAGGCACAGACATATTGACGATCAGCCGCTTGACGGGCATGGTGCCCATTTTGTTTTCCTTGGGTGCAGCAGAGCTTGTTCGAGACATAGTGAAGTCCTTTCTGTTGATGTATATGTACCAGGTCGGTCCGGTGGGTAAAGAAGGAAATATCGGATCTTATATGCGGACTCCTATATTATCATAGACAGGGGAGAATGTGAATGGCAAGGTATGCTTCGGGCTGTATCTTCACCTTCATGATGCGTCATATTTATATTTGCAGGCCGTTACGGCGCGGACGCCAGCCGGCGGCGGGTCCTGGCAGCGATGTCCGCTTGGGGACGCCTCTCGGCTCAGGGCTCCGCGCCTAGCGGTACATAAGCTCGCAAAGGACGCTCGCAAGTACCGAGGCGTCGCCATGCCCCTGCGCCGGACATCATTCGCCACCCGCCGCCGGCTGGCGTCCGCGCCGCAACTATGCTAAAATAAAACGGAATTTGTAAAAATATATGTCACCTGCGCGGAAATATTCCCGGAATATGGTATACAGGCAGCTGCAAAGATACTGTACGGGTACAGAATGAGGAAAAACCAATGAACGAAAACCGGCACACCAGGCCGCCTGTAAAGGCCGTCTTTATAGACGTGGACAATACTCTTCTGAATTTCGAGGCCTACGTGCAGCAGGCTATGGAGGAAGGTTTTGCCCATTACGGCCTGAAAAAGTATGAGTCCTGGATGTTTGACTGCTTCACAACAGAAAATGACAAGCTCTGGATCGCCCTGGAAAGAAAAGAGCTGACGCTTCCGGAGCTGATGGACAGACGGTGGAATATCATCTTTGACAAGCTGGGCATCGATTTCGATGGTCATGTCTTTGAAGCGTATTTCAGGAAAGAGATCTGGAACAGCGCCATTCCCGAGGAGGGTGCCATGGAGCTGCTGCAGAGCCTGCACGGCCGGTACATTCTCTGCGCCGCCAGCAACGGTCCCTATGAGCAGCAGATACACCGCCTGGAACTGGGGAATATGCTTTCGATGTTCTCCTTCTGCTTTATTTCGGAGAAGCTCGGGGTGTCCAAGCCGGCACCGGAATTTTTTGAAAAATCCTTTGCACTGCTGAATGCAGACAGGGAGGAAAAGATCCTGCCCGGGCAGACCATGATCGTCGGAGATTCCATGACCTCCGACATGGCGGGCGGCATGGCCTACGGCATGCAGACCTGCCTGTATCTGCGGGGCAGAGAGCATGCAGATCCTGCAAAGACAGAGGGTGTGGATTTCGTTGTGCGGAAACTGGAAGAGATCACCGCAAGGGGGATCCTGTAAGGAAAGCTGAAATTACAGATGGGGAGGAAAAGATCGTGAGTGACGAGGAAACTGACAGTTTAAAGAAAACGAAACGATATGAAATTGACATGTGCAACGGGACCATCATCAACAAGCTGATCTCCTTTTCTCTGCCGTTGATGCTCTCCGGTATTCTGCAGCTGCTGTTTAATGCAGTGGACATCATCGTGGTGGGACGTTTCAGCGGCAGTGAATCCCTGGCGGCCGTGGGCTCCACTACTGCCCTGATCAATGTATTTATCAACCTGTTCATCGGCATTTCCCAGGGCTCCAATGTGCTGGCCGCCCGTTTTTATGCGGCGAACAGGCCAAAGGAGATGTCCGATACGGTGCATACCTCCATTACGGTGGCCATCATCAGCGGTATCGTCATGGCCTTCGTGGGATTCTTCTTTGCCCGGTTTTCCCTGGAATTGATGGGCACACCGGACAATGTCATCGACAAGGCCACCCTGTACATGCAGATCTATTTCCTGGGCATGCCCTTCTTTATGCTGTACAACTATGGCGCAGCCATTCTGCGGGCCATCGGAGATACCAAGCGTCCGCTGTATTTCCTGGTGGTTTCCGGCGTCACCAATGCGGTGCTGAATCTGTTTCTGGTCATCGTATTTCACCTGGATGTGGCCGGCGTGGCCATCGCCACGGTGATCTCCCAGATGATCTCCTGCGTCATGGTACTGCTGTGCCTGTACCGGACAGAGGGCATCTATCAGCTGCGCTTTAAGAAGCTGGGGATCAACGGCCGTGTGCTGCGGCAGATCCTGCAGGTGGGCGTGCCGGCGGGTATACAGAGCACCGTGATCAATTTTTCCAACGTGCTGCTCCAGTCCTCGGTGAACTCCTTCGGCGCCACGGCCATGGCCGGCTATACGGCAGCCAACAACATCCTGGGATTCCTGTACGTCTCCGTGAATGCCGTGACCCAGGCCTGCATGAGCTTTACCAGCCAGAATTTCGGCGTGGGCAAGTGGAAGAGAATGGACAGAGTCCTGATAGACTGCATTCTCCTGAGCGCTTCCGTGGCTCTGGTGCTGGGCTTTGGCTTTTACTTTTTCGGACCGGAGGTACTGCAGATCTATACGGAGGACAGCGCCGTGATCTCCTGCGGCATGGAGATCGTGGGCATCACGACCACCACGTATTTCCTGTGCGGCATTATGGATCTGTTCCCCGGTGCGCTGCGGGGCATGGGCTATTCGGCCGCCCCTATGCTTTTGTCCATTATCGGCACGGTGGGTATCCGGATCATCTGGATCTTTATGGTGTTCCCGGCGCATCGTTCGCTGATGGTATTATTTATTTCCTATCCCTTCTCCTGGCTGGTGACCATTGTTATGCAGGTCATCTGCTTCTGGCTGGTGCGCAGACACCTGCACAGGAAAATGGGATGGAATGTGAAACAATAAACAGAAAGGAGAAGCAACAGTGAAAAAAGTACTATGCATTTTGTGCACGGCTGCACTGCTGCTCACAGGCTGCGGCACCAATAGCCAGCTTCGTCTGGGAGTGGCCGGCCTGGGCGGCACCTACCGGGAATTCGGAGATGCCTATGTGAAGCTCATCGGTGCAGACAACGAAAAATATCAGATAGAGGTCAGGGAGACCGCCGGATCGGCGGCTAATCTCCGGCTGCTTTCTCAGGAATTTATAGAGCTGACCCTGGCCCAGGCGGATATGACAGAGGATGCCTGGAACGGGACAGGCACCTTTGCGGATGCCGGCCTCAAGCAAAACTACGGAGCAGTGGCGGCCCTTTATACCGAGGCCTGCCAGGTGGTGGTGAGAGCCGGGGACGGCCTCGAGTCCATCGAGGATCTCCAGGGTAAAAAGGTCAGCATCGGCGAAAAGGATTCCGGCTCCGAGCAGAATGCTATCCAGATCCTGGAAGCCTATGGCCTGAATGAAAAACTGGTGCAGGAGGAAAACCTGAACTACACGGAAGCTGCTACGAAGCTGCTGAACGGGGAGATCGATGCCTTTTTCCTCACCTCCGGTGTGGAGACGACAGTGATCTCCGAGCTCTCCCAGCAGACGGACATCGCCCTTTTGCCGGTGGACGGCAGCGGCGCCCAGCGCTTAAAGAGTGCAAACAGCGCCTATGTGACCTATGAGATCCCGGCAGGCACCTACAACGGACAGGACGAGCCGGTGACCACCGTAGGAGTACAGGCCATGCTGCTGGCTTCTGACAGTGTTTCAGCGGAAACCGTGGAGTATCTGACAAAGATGCTCTATGAAAACAACCAGGCTCTTCAGCTCTCTCTTCCCATCGATCTGATCGCAGACGAGGAAGAAGGTACAAAGGGCGTCACCATTCCCTTCCACAAGGGCGCAGCCGCTTACTATGAGAGTAAGGGCATACAGGTGGAGGCGAGCAAATAGAGAGCAAAGAGGAGTACGTGGGATATGAGTATTACGTTAGATATGTATCAGACCATCGCCATGGCCGTGGTTGTTTTGATGTTGGGAGCATTTCTTCGCAAGCGCGTGGCCTTTCTGGAGCGCTTCTGTATACCGGCTCCCGTGGTAGGCGGTGTGCTGTTTGCTGTTCTGACCTGCATTCTGTATGTGACAGGGATCGCAGAGGTGTCCTTTGATGACACTTTAAAAGAGGTCTGCATGGTCTTATTCTTTACTTCCGTAGGATTCCAGGCGAACCTGAAGGTGTTAAAGAGCGGCGGAAAGGCATTGATCGGCTTCCTGGCACTGGTCATCATCCTGATCATCACACAGAATTTCCTGGCAGTGGGACTTTCCCAGCTGCTGCATGTGGATGCGCTGGTGGGCATGTGCACCGGTTCCATTCCCATGGTGGGCGGACACGGAACAGCCGGCGCTTTCGGCCCGGTGCTGGAGGATCTGGGTGTGACCGGAGCCACCACCGTCTGCACGGCGGCCGCTACCTACGGACTGATCGCCGGCAGCATGATGGGCGGCCCTCTGGGCAGCCATCTGATCGAAAAGAAAAACCTCCTGGCTACGGCTATTCCGGAGGATGACACCCTGCTGGTAGAGGAGGAAAAGAAGCACACCCGTCACACCACCATGTATCCGGCCGCTACCTTTCAGCTGATCCTGGCCATGGGTATCGGCACCATTATTTCCTACCTGCTGTCCATGACCGGCATGACCTTCCCCATCTATATCGGCGCCATGATCGCCGCGGCCTTTATCCGCAATATCGGCGAGTATTCCGGCCACTTCACCATCTACATGGGCGAGATCAATGACCTCGGCGGTATCAGCCTGTCTCTGTTCCTGGGCATCGCCATGATCACCTTAAAACTGTGGCAGCTGGCAGAACTGGCCCTGCCGCTGATCATCCTGCTGGCAGGACAGACCGTATTGATGTTTGTCTTTGCGAACTTTGTGATCTTTAATCTCATGGGCAGAGATTACGATGCGGCGGTCATCAGCGCCGGTGTCTGCGGCTTCGGTATGGGCGCAACCCCCAACGCCATGGCCAATATGCAGGTGCTGTGCGATAAATATGCGCCTTCGGTAAAGGCATATCTGCTGATCCCGCTGGTGGGAAGCCTCTTCGCAGACTTCCTGAACAGCCTGATCATTACGTTCTTTATCAACCTGCTCTAGATACGTTTATGAGGGAGGAGTATTTGCCCAGAGTGCCTGATGGCACTCCTGGCAAATCGAACAGATGCATAGCATCTGTTCGGGATCACATCGGAGAATTCGCCTGCGCGAAATTCTCCTCGTGTGGCCGCAATAAATTGCGGCCAGAAAGGGAGTAATTTGCCCAGACTGCCTGATGGCACTCCTGGCAAATCGAACAGATGCTGTGCATCTGTTCGGGATCGCATCAGAGAAACCGCATGCGCGGATTTCTCTTCGCGTGGCCGCGATACTCGCGGCCTATTTGGAGGAAAAATGCATTCAGAAATATTTGAGGGATTATTTGGGAAAAAGAAGAAGTATCACGAATTGAAGAAGGAAAATCACTACCAGGTGGAAAGCGAAAATCTGGCGGTGCCGGAGGTGCATGTGGATCACGGAGATGCGGCGCCGGAGCAGGAAAAGGAAGAGACCGGTCAGGCGGAGACAGGAGAGGATGAATCCATCACCTACGACAATGTAGCCATACCGGAGATTCATGTGCATCACAAGAAAAAATAGCAGATAATGCTGCATGGAGGCAGCAGTCTGCAGTATACACAGGCAATACACACAGGCAATCATGAGGAGAATCCGCCCCGGCGGATTCTCCTCGTGCGTAACGATAGGAAGGGAAACAGACAGAACACCATGAGTATTTTAAACGTAGAACATCTGACCCACGGCTTCGGTGACCGGGCCATTTTTGACGACGTGAGCTTTCGTCTTTTAAAGGGAGAGCACATCGGTCTGGTAGGAGCGAACGGAGAGGGAAAGTCCACCTTTATGAGCATCATCACCGGCAAGCTCCAGCCCGACGAAGGCAAGGTGGAGTGGGCAAAGAATGTGCGGGTAGGCTATCTGGACCAGCATACCGAGCTGCAGCCCGGCCAGAGCATCCGGGATGTGCTCAAGAATGCCTTTTCCTTTCTGCTGGAGCTGGAGACCCAGATGAATGAGATCTGCGAGCGCCTGGGAGACGGCTCCCTCTCCGAGGAGGAGATGACGGCGCAGATGGAAGAGCTGGGCACCATCCAGGAGCTTCTGATGTCTCACGATTTCTATATGATCGACAGCAAGGTAGAAGAGATCGCCCATGCCTTTGAGCTGGACGAGCTGGGCCTTGACCGGGATGTATCCGAGCTCTCCGGCGGCCAGCGCACCAAGGTACTGCTGGCAAAGCTCCTGCTGGAAAAGCCGGATATCCTGCTGCTGGATGAGCCTACCAACTATCTGGATGTGCAGCATATCGAGTGGCTGCGCCGCTACCTTCAGGAATATGAAAATGCCTTTATCCTCATCTCCCATGACATTCCTTTCCTGAACAGCGTCATCAACCTGATCTATCACATGGATCACCAGCATCTGGACCGCTATGTGGGCGATTATGACAAGTTCCAGGAAGTACACGCCGCCAGACAGGCGCAGATGGAGGCGGCCTATCGCCGCCAGCAGCAGGAGATCGCAGACCTGCAGGACTTTGTGGCCAGAAACAAGGCCAGAGTCTCCACCAGAAACATGGCCATGTCCCGGCAGAAAAAGCTGGATAAGATGGACGTCATCGAGCTGGAGAAGGACAAGCCGAAGCCGGAATTCCAGTTCAAGACAGCCCGCACCAGCGGCAAGCTGATCTTTGAGAGCAAGGGACTGGTGATCGGCTACGATGAGCCACTCTCCCGCCCCATCGACCTGCTGATGGAAAGAGGCGACCGCCTGATCCTGAAGGGTGCAAACGGCATCGGCAAGACCACCCTGTTAAAGACCATCCTCGGGCAGATCCCGGCCCTGTCCGGCACCGTGGAAACCGGAGACTACCAGTTCCCCGGCTATTTCGAGCAGGAGGTGGAGGCATCCTCCCGCACCTGCATCGAGGAGCTGTGGAAGGAGTTCCCCTCCTTCAGTCAGTATGAGTGCCGCTCCGCCCTGGCCAAATGCGGCCTGACCACGAAGAATATCGAGAGCCAGGTCCGGGTACTCTCCGGCGGCGAGCAGGCCAAGCTGCGCCTGTGCAAGCTCATGAACCGGGAGAGCAACGTACTCTTCCTGGACGAGCCCACCAACCACCTGGATGTGGACGCCAAGGAAGCCCTCCAGAAAGCCCTCCTGGAATACCGCGGCAGCATCCTCCTGATCTGCCACGAACCGGAATTCTACGAGCCCCTGAAGGCAAAGGTGGTGGACTGCACCGAGTGGTCGCTGCGGGTGTAGGACGAATTTATATTTCATGGGAAAATTGCAGATAAAAATCCGGGTTGCTGCCGCTTCTTTGCAGCATGGCTGCGCAGAAAGGGGACTACAATGAAATTTAAAATAGCGCTTGCGCAGATCAATTCTGGTGAGAACATCGAGAAGAACCTGCAGAAAATAGAAGGAATGATTGGGGAGGCTGCTGCCAATGGTGCCGATCTGATCGCCTTTCCGGAAAATGCAGAATATATCGGCACGGATTATCCCGGCAATGCACAGAAGGTGCCGGGGCCTGTAACGGATAGCTTTTCTGCATGGGCGAAGCAGTATGGGATTTATATTCACTGCGGCAGTATTACCCAGAAAAGAGAGGGCGGAACCCCCTATAATACTAGCTTCTTATGGAATAAGGACGGAGAGCTGATCGGCAAGTACAGTAAACTTCATATGTTTGACATCGACATGGATGAGGGACCCAGTTACAAGGAATCCGACGAGACCAGTGCAGGTAATGAAATTGTTGTCAGCAGGACAAAGCTTGGTAATTTCGGATTTGCGATCTGCTATGATATGCGATTCCCTGAAATCTTTAAGCTGATGGCAGTAAACGGTGCGCAGGTGATTTTCGTGCCGGCTGATTTTACCATGAATACGGGAAAGGACCACTGGATGGCGCTGCTTCGCGCCAGAGCTATCGAGAATATCTGCTATATCGCAGCGCCTGACCAGATTGGGCAGAAGCCCAAATTCATGGCCTATGGGAGATCCATGGTCATCGATCCCTGGGGCAATGTGATTGCCATGGCCGGCGATGAGGAGCAGGTGATCTACGCGCAGATTGATACGGACCTTATTGAAAAAGTAAGACGGCAGATCCCTTCTCTGCAGAATGTGCGCAAGGACATTTATTCTTTGCAAAGCAACCGCATCAGGATATATGAGGAGAAGTAAGGTTAGACAATGGACTGACCATTTTCGACGGAAAATACTGCCTCCGAGTATTTGACGAGTATACAAAGCGTGATATATTGTGGTTGACAAAATATAGACATCACAGGATAGCACATAAGGCAGGCAGGAAATCAGATTGTCGTTATGGCTGCGACATAAAAAGAAGGTAACCATGAAAGAGGAGAATGAAAAAGACAGTTTAAACGTAGCGCAGATGCTGGTAAAGAGTCTGGAGCATGAGGGTGTGGAGTATATCTTCGGGATCCCGGGAGAGGAGAATCTGGATATCATGGATGCGCTCCGGGATTCCTCCATTCAGTTCATCACCGTGCGCCATGAGCAGGGAGCGGCCTTTATGGCGGATGTCTACGGACGTCTGACGGGAAAGGCGGGGGTCTGCCTGTCTACGCTGGGCCCCGGCGC
>CAVKQI010000055.1:0-16586 GCA_963658405.1 bacterium
TTTACGTCATCAATCGAGTTTGAAAGGAATGCCATCAGGCATTTCTTTCAAACTTTACCTCCTGTGCCGCAGTTTTAGAACAGTCCTTCAATTCTTCCGTCGTTTTCCACATTGATCTTCACTGCTGCAGGCTGCTTGGGCAGGCCGGGCATTGCCATAATGGAGCCTGTCTGCACCACCACGAATCCGGCGCCGGCAGATACATAGACCTCTCTTACGGTAATGGAGAAACCTGTGGGCCGTCCCAGCTTGGTCTGATCATCCGACAAAGAATACTGCGTCTTGGCCATGCATACCGGCAGATCGCCGAAGCCCAAAGTCTCCAGTCTGGCCAGCTGCTTCTGGGCTGCTGCGGTGTAATTCACACCGTCGGCGCCGTAGATCTCCCGGGCGATGGTCTCGATCTTTTCCTTCAGGGACAGGCTTTCCTCGTAGAGGACATGGAAATGATTCTCCTCCTTCTCGATGGCCTGCAGCACCTTCTGTGCCAGATCGATGCCGCCTTCGCCGCCGTTGGCCCATACCGTTGCCTTGGAGAATGCACAGCCCTTTTCCTGACAGAATTTTTCGATCATGGCAGATTCTGCCTCTGTGTCAGAAACAAAGCTGTTTAATGCCACTACCACCGGTACCCCGTACTTATGCAGGTTCTCGATGTGCTTTTCCAGATTCACGATACCCTTCTGCAGTGCTTCCAGATTCTCGGTATGTACATCGGCCTTGGCCACGCCGCCGTTGAATTTCAGGGCTGCCACGCTGGCCACCAGTACCACGGCATCGGGCTTTAAGCCGCCCATTCTGCACTTGATATCAAAGAACTTCTCCGCGCCCAGATCCGCGCCGAAGCCTGCCTCTGTGATGGCGTAGTCTGCCATTTTCAGGGCTGCCTTGGTGGCACGCATGGAATTGCAGCCGTGGGCGATATTGGCGAAGGGCCCGCCGTGCACCAGAGCCGGGGTATGCTCCATGGTCTGTACCAGGTTGGGCTTTAAGGCATCCTTCAGCAGTGCGCACATAGCGCCGGTAGCGCCCAGCTCTCCTGCTGTCACAGGCATGTTGTCATAATTGTAGGCCACTACGATCCGGTCAATGCGCTTCTTTAAGTCTTCCATGTCGCTGGCAAGGCAGAGCACAGCCATGACCTCGGAAGCTGCGGTGATGACGAAATGGTCCTCGCGCACCGGGCCGTCCACCTTGGTGCCCAGACCGATGACGATGTTGCGAAGAGAACGGTCATTCATGTCCATGCAGCGCTTCCATACCACGCGGGTGGGATCGATGCCCAGCGGATTGCCCTGATGAAGAGAATTATCCAGCATGGCTGCCAGCAGGTTATTGGCAGAAGTGATGGCATGAAAATCTCCGGTGAAATGCAGGTTTAAGTCCTCCATGGGAACCACCTGTGCATAGCCGCCGCCGGCTGCACCGCCCTTTACGCCAAAGCACGGTCCCAGGGAAGGCTCACGCAGTGCCAGCATGACATTCTTGCCCAGTCTGTGGAAGGCATCCGCCATACCGATGCTGATGGTGGTCTTGCCCTCTCCCGCTGCCGTAGGATTGATGGCGGTCACCAGGATCAGCTTGCCATCCGGCTTTTCCTGCAGGCTGTCCAGATACTCGCCGGAGAGCTTTGCCTTATATCTGCCGTACTGTTCCAGCTGCTCCGGTGCGATGCCCAGACGTCCTGCCACCTCTGTGATGGGCTCCATTTTTGCTTCCTGTGCGATTTCGATGTCTGTTTTCATACCTTCTCCTTTTTTACCACTACCGCTCTCTGTGCCTGTTCCCTGTGCCTTTCTTCTGTCAATGCTCTGTCATAGCCGATGCAGCCGTGATTTTCCCAGGGGTCATTGCAGTAAAGGAGGGATTTTTCTCCCTCCTGTCCGTATCCCACCAGCACCAGGCAGTGCTCATTGGATACCCAGGTAAAGTCCTCGCCCGTCTCTTCCAGGGTCCAGACCGGTCCCATGTAGGTGGGCTTTAAGTTAATACTGGTCCAGTACAATACCGGCATACCGGCATCGATCTGTTCCCGCAAAAACGTTTCGGTGGAGACCCCGCTGGCATCCTGCGCCAGATACGGCATTCCTTCCTCTGCAAAGAGGCGGTTCAGTGCCTTTACGATCACCTGCGGATAGCATCCGAAGGAATCCGGATCATAGGGACTGCCGGCGAAATACACATTGGGATCCGGGCCGTACAGGCGTCCGTCCCGGTTTTGCATGGGGCGCTTTTCCAGATATTTTTCCATAAAATCGTCCACGCTGCACTTTGCACCCAGGTACCTGGCCAGCATCATGGCTGATACACTTTCGCAGCCGGTGGGCCAGTCCCTGGTCTGGTCGATGTAGGGGACCTGCAGGATTTTTTCTTTATTCAACATGGGCTTTGGGGGCCTCCCGATCACGCTTTTACTGCTCCTGTACTGCCTTTACGCCGTACTTTGCTTCTACCTTTTTCTTGATGATCATCAGCACTGCTGTCTCGATGGCTACGCAGATCAGCAGGGTGATCCACCAGTTCTCCGTGACGCCTGCTATGATATAGCCCACCACGCAGACGCACATGACCACAGCGGCATACTGCATCTGTGTCTGCACGTGGTTAATGTGCGGGCACTGTGCGCCGGCACTGGACATGATGGTGGTATCCGAAATAGGGGAAATGTGGTCGCCGCAGACGGCACCGGCCAGTACAGCGGACACGGCAATGACCATCATTCTCTCGTCCACGTGATTGAACATGGAGATGACGATCGGCACCAGGATAGCAAAGGTTCCCCAGGAAGTACCGGTGGAAAATGCCAGGAACAGGGCAATGCAGAACATGATCATGGGTACGAAAACCGCCACGCTGCCGGACAATGTCACGGTAGAATCGATGAAGGCGCCGATGCCCAGGTTATCGCCCATGCCCTTTAAGGTCCAGGCAAAGGTCAGGATCAGGACCGCCGGGATCATCATCTTGGCGCCGTCCGGCAGGGACTGCATGAAGTCCTGGAAGGTGATGACCTTTCTGGGCAGATACAGGACTGCCATAAAGATGACGGTGACCAGAGTGGCCAGGATCAGACTCATCTCCGCATCGCAGTTTGCAAAGGCATCCACTACATTGCCGGCGCCTCCCAGGAAACCGGTATAGATCATGGCCAGCACTGCAGAACCGATCAGCACGATCATGGGAAGTATCAGATCGATGACGTGTCCTCTGGTATTCTCTCTTGCTTTTTCTTCCTCTTTCGCAGCCTCGGCAAACTCTTCGCCGCCGGTGGTGAACAGGTCTCCGGCCTTGGCATTGCACTCGTGCTTTCTCATCAGACCGAAGTCGATATCCATGCCGATGATGAAAAGAACCATGAAGATGGTCAGAATCGCATAAAGATTAAAAGGAATGGTGCTTAAGAACAGCTGGAATCCTGTCAGGGAGCTGTCCTCCGGCACATAGGAATTCACTGCTGCCGCCCAGCTGGAGATCGGAGCGATGATGCATACCGGTGCTGCGGTGGCATCGATGATGTAGGCCAGCTTGGCTCTGGAAATCTTCTGCTTGTCCGTGACAGGTCTCATGACGGAGCCCACAGTCAGGCAGTTGAAATAATCGTCCACAAAGATCAGGATACCCAGTCCCACAGTGGCAAACAGGGATGTCTTTCTGGTCTTTAAACGCTTGGAAGCCCAGTTGCCGTAAGCGGCTGTGCCTCCGCACTTGGACATCAATACAATGATCATGCCCAGCAGCACATCAAAGATGATGATGTTCAGATCCATGCTGGATGTCATAGTGGTGAACATGGTCTCAAAGGTGCCCCAGGGCTGGAAATTCGCTGTAAAAAGTGCACCCAGAAGCACGCCGCAGAACAGCGACAGATATACCTCCTTGGTGATCAATGCCAGCACAATGGCCAGCACCGGCGGCACCAGTGACCACCAGGTCCCGTAAAACATACTGACTGTATCCATAACTCTCTTCTCCCTCCGCAGTCATCAATCCACCGGCTTCCACCTCGGCAGCTCTGCTTTTCTTTACTTTTCTTTACTTTTCTTTACTTTTGCTGCTTTCTTCTGATCCTTTTCTCTCCATCATATATGCATTGCCCATATTTACGCAACAGTAAAAATACGGATAGATGCCGGACAGATATATTCCGTCAGGTTCCGGTCGTACACGGTAAACGAAATCTGACTATTTCGTCACATGAAAAGCCTCCAGGATCCGCTCTGCGCCGCGCTCCAGCAGATATTCCGCCTCCTGCCGGCCGATATCCTTCTGCACGGCCTTCAGGATAAAGAAGCCTCGCTCCATGAGCACATGGCCCGTGTTCGGCGGCGCCAGCTTTTCGTGGGGATGGATATGACATTCATACCGGAGCAGGGAGACGGGCAGCTGATGATCCGTCAGGATCTGTCTGGCTTTTTCCGCCGTGGGGATCTGTCCCGCCTTTCCGGTAAAGTCAAAGTACCGGATCAGCATGGGGGTGACGGACGCCGGTCTGAAGCGGTAAGGCTCTCCTATCTGAAAGCGCACCATCTCCGCTGCCATATCCACGCCCGTAGCCAGAGGGGTGAACAGGTCATGGAGATAATGCCCGGAGGGTCTGGCGGAAAGCTCGATGACAAAGGGATCTCCCGCTGCCTTCTCGCCCTCCTCTCTCCAGATCAGATCTGCATGGAGCAGGCAGTCCCGAAGTCCCAGCAGGCGGACTACCTTCTGCAGATAGACCTCTGCCTGTTCGGTCATGTCCCCGGGCATCACCGAATAATAGCCTACTGCCTGTCTGGCCGGCAGGGGTGTCACCAGTTTCTTACGCAGAAGAATCAGCTGGAAGCTGTCCCCCACTACGGCGCCGTCCACGCCGTATTCCTGACCGTCCACCAGCTCCTCCACTACAAAGTCTTCCTTTGCATGGAAGGAGATGGAGGAAATCTCTTTCTGCATTTCCTGATAGTTCTGCACGATGCTGATATCTCTGCTGCCGGAGCCGTACCGCGGCTTGATGATGGCAGGATAATGCATGGCCTGCAGCTTAGCAAAGAGCGCGCTGATCTGCGGGATCTGATCGGCCCGCTTCTGCCAGAATCTGGCACTTAAAAGGCTGCAGCTGCAGGGCCGCAGTCCCGCTGCCGCAAGTTTTTCGTGAAAGGCCCACTTGTCCGTACAGAGTCTGGCCGCTTCCCCGGAAACGCCCCGCAGTCCCAGGGCATCATTTGCGGCGCCGATGGTGGTCAGGTATCTGCCGATAGGTGCCACCAGCAGAAAATCCGGCCCGATCTCCCGGAGTCTGTCTATGGTCTCCTCCTCTTTGGAGATATCCACCACCTCTGCATTGTCTGCCGCCTGCAGTCCCTCAGCCTGGGGATTGCCATCCAGGGCGGTAACGCAGATCCCCAGCTCTCTGGCGGCCTGTATGGTATGTACTGACTCGGCGCTGGCGCCGACGATCGCTGCTAATTTCATTTTTTCATTTTTTCCTTTTTGCTTTTCTGTATGTCCACAGAGCCTTGTAATATACATAAAAAAGCAGGGGCGATTTCATCTGCATGGCGATCAGCTTCTTTTCCTCTGCCCCCACCCTCTCTTTATAGTAGGCATTTTCCTGAAAATCCGGGAAGGCTTCCTTCATTTCCTTTCCCATAGCCGTAACAAACCGGTATTTTCCCTTCTCCTTCATGCAGGGCATGGCAGAAAAGAGGGTATTGATATAAAAGAGCATGGTAAAGGAAAACTCAATCTCCGGCAGATACTGCGCCAGGTATCCGTATTTCCTCGCCTCTGCCAGCATCTGTCTGCCGGCTTCCATCCGGTCCTCCAGACGCTTTCTGGTGATGGTATGCACCGTGGAGCTCTCGTGCTGATAATAGTAATACAACGGCTCCGGTATATAGGCAAAATGATGGACCCTGAGCATCCAGGTATTGGCGATGGCATTATCCTCATAGAAGATATCCTCCGGGAATCTGCTCTCACACCCCAAAATGATCTCTCTTTTATAGATCTTTACCACCAGAGAGCCGCTGTCCAGCAGAAGGGAGCGGTATTTTTCCTCGTTCAGGGGACCTGTCTGCTCCGGCCGGTTGTTGTGGACGATCTGTCCCACTTCCATGGTGGTCTTATCCGTCAGGGAATAATCGCAGCCCACCATGTCCGCGCCGGTCTCCTCCGCTTTCCGGAGCAGGCGCTCATAGTAGTCCGGTGTGATCCAGTCATCCGCATCCACAAAGCCGATCCATTCTCCCGTAGCCCGGGAAAGGCCCAGATTCTTGGCTCCTCCCTGCTTCCGGTTCCGGTCGCACTGCAGGACGTGCACATGCGCGGGATCCTTTGCCTCATACCGGCGAAGGATCTCCATGGAATCGTCGGTAGAGCAGTCGTCCACCGCCAGGATCTCGTAGTCCCGCATCGTCTGCGCCAGCAAGCTGTCCATGCAGCGCTGCAGCTTTCCCTCTGCGGCCATATTGTATACCGGCACGATCACGCTTAGTTTCATATTCTACCTTTCTATGCCGCTGCAATGCAGCGGCAACGCGAAGGGAATTTCGCGCAGGCGAATTCCCTGATGCGATCCCGAATTGATGGCGTTTACGGCACCCCATGACATAGAGAATGGCTGCCTCCGCATTCACGGTGCAGCCATTGCCAGCTTCGTCAGTTTATCCGGTTAATCCTCTTCGTAATGAAAGCCTACCAGTCTCTGACGAATATCTTCCACACTGAGCCATTCTGTATTATTGCCGGAAGAATAGGCGAATCCTTCCTCCACCTTGCGTCCGGAGAGATCCGGTGTCTGTCTCTCATTCCATACGATCTGGGGATAGACGATGTAATGCTTGTCATATTCGTAGGTCGTCTGGGAATCCTCGGTGGTCACCATGATCTCGTGGAGCTTTTCGCCCGGGCGAATGCCTGTCTCCACGGTCTTGCAGCCGGGCAGCATGGCCTCTGCCAGATCCTTGACATAGAAGGACGGGATCTTGCTGATAAAGGTCTCGCCGCCCTTTGCTTCCTCTAAGGCCTTTACCACCAGTGCTACGCCCTCTTCCAGGCTGATCCAGAAACGGGTCATGCGATAATCCGTGATGGGAAGCTCTGTGACACCCTTCTGAATGAGGCTGTGGAAAAAGGGAATTACGCTGCCACGGCTGCCTGCCACGTTGCCGTAGCGCACAATGGAGAAATTGATATCCTTGCTGCCGGAGTATGCATTGGCTGCGATGAACAGCTTGTCGGAAACCAGCTTGGTGCCGCCGTAGAGGTTCACCGGGTTAACGGCCTTGTCGGTGGAAAGTGCCACGACCTTCTTTACGCCGGTATCCAGGCAGGCGTCGATGACATTCTGCGCGCCGTTGATGTTGGTCTTGATGGCCTCTGCGGGATTATACTCGCAGGCAGGCACCTGCTTTAAAGCGGCTGCATGGATGACGTAATCCGTGCCCTCCAGGGCTCTCTTTAAGCGTTCCTTGTCCCGGACATCGCCGATGAAATAGCGCATCTGCTTTTCATGTTCCTTAAAGAAAGGATCATTGCCCATGACAAACTGCTTGAACTCGTCCCGGGAGTAGATGATGATCTTCTTCGGATTATAGTGCTCCAGCACGTACTTTGAAAAACACTTGCCGAAGGATCCGGTTCCTCCTGTCACGAGTATTGTCTTATTGTCCAGTAATTTCTCAGCCATGGAATACATGCTCCTTCTTCTGCTTTTTGCTTTCTGTCGCCGTCCGCCCTGCGGCGGCCGGCCTCTCATTCTCCGCCGACAGCAGTCTCTATTCCTGCCGTCGGTCCGTCTCCCAGATCTGCTTTTCCGACTACTTCTTCATATGTGCTTCGTAATAGTCATTGATCCGATCATAGGTATCCTCGGTGATATTGTGCTCGATCTTGCAGGCCTCCTCGGCTGCCGTCTCTTCATCCACACCGATGGCCATCAGCACCTTTTTTAACAGGCGATGGCGGGCATAAATCCGTTCTGCGATCTCTCTGCCTGCGTCTGTCAGGGTGATATAGAGGTTGCCGTCCATCTCGATATAGCCATTTTCCCGAAGCTTCTTCATGGCAACGCTGACGCTGGGCTTGGAAAACTCCATCTCATTGACAATATCGATGGAGCGCACCTGCCCCAGCCGCTCGTGCAGGATCAGGATGGTCTCCAGATAGTCCTCTGCGGATTCATGTATGTTCATTTGTTACCTCCATGCCGCTGCTTTGCGGCGGCAGCGCAAAAGAAATTTCCCGAAGGCCAATTCCTTTGCGATCTTAAAATTCAAAAATCAAAGCGCCGTATGCCGGCAGTGTGAACTCCAGATACTGGGGTTTGCGGTCGCACTCGCCCTTCTGCGCGCCGATCACGGCCGGAACCTTGCTGTCTGCCGGTGCGCCGTACTCTTCCAGCGCGCTGTTGAGCAGCAGCTTATACTTGCCGCTGGCCGGTACGCCCACGCGATAGCCTTCTCTCTCCACCGGTGTCATGTTAAGGACGAACAGCAGGCACCGCTTATCGGATGTGCAGCGGCGGATAAAGCTGTAAATGCTCCGATCCTTGTCATCCGCATTCATCCACTCAAAGCCTGCCCAGTCATTGTCGATCTCATACAGGCAGGGATACTGGCGATAGATCTGCAGAAGCTTTGCCACATATTTCTTCATGCCGGCATTGCAGGGATTCTGCAGCAGGAACCAATCCAGCTCTCTGGCCTCGCTCCACTCTCTCTCCTGGCCGAACTCCTGTCCCATAAAGAGCAGCTTCTTGCCGGAGTGTCCCAGCATATAGGTATAGCCTGCCCGCAGGTTGGAATACTTGTCTACCTGATAGCCGGGCATCTTTTCTACCATGGAGCACTTCAGATGTACGACCTCGTCGTGGGACAGCGGCAGGATGTAATTCTCTGAACTATTGTAGCTCATGGCAAAGGTCATGGCATAGTGGGAGCCGGCGCGCATGATGGGATCCAGCTTCATGTATTGGCAGAAATCATGCATCCATCCCATATTCCACTTAAAGGAGAAGCCAAGTCCCTCTCCGCCGATGTCACTGGTCACATTGGGCCATGCGGTGGACTCCTCGGCGATGGTCATAAAGCCCGGGTAAGTGCCCCGCACTACAGAATTCAGATGATGGAAGAAGTTGATGGCGTCCAGGTTTTTGTTGCCGCCGTACTGGTTGGGCACCCACTCGCCGTCCTTCTTGCCATAATCAAGATACAGCATGGAAGCCACTGCGTCTACCCGGATACCATCGATATGGAACTTGCGGATCCAGTAGAGTACGTTGGCGATCAGGAAGTTTTTCACTTCCGGCTTTGCATAGTTGAAGATCTTGGTGCCCCAGTCGGGATGCTCACCCTTGCGCGGATCCGGATCCTCATAAATGCACTGGCCGTCGAAGCAGGCAAGGCCGTGCTCGTCCGGGCAGAAATGAGCCGGTACCCAGTCCAGGATGACGCCGATGCCGTTTTCATGCATCTTGTCAATGAGGTACATGAAATCCTTCGGCGTGCCATAGCGGGAGGTAGGTGCATAGTAGCCTGTCACCTGATAGCCCCAGGAACCGTCAAAGGGATGCTCTGCAATGCCCATGAGCTCTATATGGGTAAAGGGCATTTCCTTTAAATACTCTGCCAGCCGGTCTGCGAACTCCCGGTAATTGTAGAATCCGTCCTCGCCGTCCGGATGCTTCATCCAGGAACCGATATGACACTCATAAATGGAAATAGGCTCTCTGGTATTGTCCTTTTCGTCCCGCTCCTTCTCCCACTTTGCATCTTTCCATGCAAAGCCGGAAATATCCACCGTCTTGGAAGCGGTGCCGGGGCGAAGCTCTGCGGCATTGGCATAAGGATCTGCCTTGTAGAGCTTTCTGCCGTCACCGGCGGTGATCAGGTATTTGTACAGCTCGCCTTCTCCCACGCCGGGGATAAAGAGCTCATAGATGCCGCCGTCGTTGATCTTGTGCATGGGATACTGATTCTCATCCCATCCGTTAAAGCTGCCCACCACATGAACAGCCGCTGCATTCGGCGCCCATACAGCGAAATGGAATCCCTTTACGCCGTCCTCTGTAGAGGGATGTGCGCCCAGCTTGTCGTAAATATCGTAGTGGGTGCCCTGCGCGAAGAGATAGCAGTCATCATCGGAGATAAACACCTTCTCCGGTGCTTTTTCTTTTTTGACTGCCTTTGGCTGCTCTTTCGCCTCTGCTTCCGGTGCCTTCACAGCTTCTGCCTCAGCTGCTGTATCCTCGACTGCTGCACTCTGTGCCTTGTTCACTGCAACTTCTGCAGCTGCTGCATTCTGTGCTGCGGATGCTGCGGGCTCGGCCGCTGCCGCCTGCGCATTTCCTCTCAGGGATGCCTTTGCGGCAGATACAGCCGATGCTACATTATTCGCACCTGCTGCCTTCTTTGCTGTATTTTTTGCTCTGTTTGCTCTCTTTTTAGATGACATCGCAATTCCCCCAAACTCGCTTTTTGCTTACCCTTTAATAGTGCTGGAAGTCCTTTTCTCTCAGGATGATCCTGTCATCCTCATCATAGCGCTTCCGCAGCAGTATATCCATCAGGTGGGACAGGGATTTTTTACTTGCGTAATAAATCGCATCGTCCACCATATCCCGGACTTCCCGCATGGTCACATTGTGGTCGATGGTCTGCTTGGAGGAAATCCTCGTATGCAGTGCCAGGATACCGAATTCATCGATGCTGTAGTCCCTGGAACGGGCATATGCTCTGGCGTAGCGGACCAGTGTGTGATTATCCAGAGGCTGAATATCTACCCGGGCTGTGAAGTACTCTCCCAGTGCCTGATGCTGTGCCAGGAAATTGTCCATCGCCTTCTTTGTATCCACCAGAATGACGATCAGGCCTCTCTCCTCGCTCTGCAGTGCGGCCCGCAGCACCTTTACGCTGGCATCATTCAATTCGCCGGCCCGCTCAATGATCAGGGCGCCGTTCTTTAACCGGTCAATGACCGGTGCAAAGTCCTTGCGGTTTAATATCTCGCCGGTGGATCTGGCCACCTTGCCGGAGAAATTCTGGTCTGTCAGCTGAATCTCCCGGATCAGTCCCTTGGAAAGATTCAATGCGCCAGGTGCGTCATCGCCTGTCACGATCACATTGCCTGTGCAGGCCGCCAGGCTCACGTTGTCAATAGCCTGGAGGATCTGACGTCTGGACTCCTTCTCACTTAAGTAAGGTCCGAACAATGCACGTTCTTCCCTCGTCATCGCCCGTACTCTCTCCTCTTCGGAGGCGGACTGCTGACGATGGCTGCGATTCTCATCTACGCTGCGGCGTCGCTCTTCTCTCTGATTCTCAGACATCTGCTCGGGATCACCGTATTTGCCTCTTGCAAATTCCGTGAGATCCTGCGTCTCGTGAAGGGCTTCCACCGGTGTATTTCTGGCTCTGCGCACAGGCATGTCATCCTCAGACTCCTCGTCTTCCACTTCCTGTGCAGGCTCTTCGTCCTCTTCTTCAGAAGCAGCGTCCTCTTCCTGCTCGCCGTAGTAGTCTTCCCCGTCTTCTTCCGGTTCTTCCTCTTCTTCCGGCTCCCCGTCATAAGTATCCCGGAAATCCTCATATCCCTGAGGCGCTTCCTGCGCATCCTCTGCATTCTCTGCATCTTCTGCGTAATAATCCTGCGCCTGCTCTTCTTCCTCCTGCAGGTATGCCTCGTCCTGTCTGTCATCCTCATAGGCATCGTCATGCGCCTGTTCGAAGGATGCCTCTTCCCGAACGCGGATATCCTCCTGCGGCTGTGCGGGAGAAGCGGCTTTGCGAAGTGTCTCTTCCTGTACCGGCTTTTCTTCTGCCGCCGGTGCAGCAGAATGTTCCTGCTGACCCTTTTCCTCTTCCTTTTCAGGGAAATAATTCTCCGGCAGGTTCTGCAGTGCCTGCTCTTTTCTCAGGGTGCGCAGTACCGCGGAAGGCGACCATTTCTTTGTAGCCTCATCGACAGGTTCATCCTCCAGCACGGCACGTCCTACATTGCGGCCTGCTGCCACTGCGGCGCTGTTTCGCTCCTCACCGGTCAGGCCGTCGGAAAGTGCGCTGCCGGAAGGTCTGGCTTCCATCTGTCGTCTGCTGCGGGCCTCTGCCTCGATCTCCCGCTCCATGTTCTCCAGGACACCCTTTTTGGAGGTCTCGTCAAACTTGGCTATGATCGGGCCGGTATTCTGCAGTACACGCTGGCGGTTTTCCTTGGCTCTCTTTTCTTCGTTGTCCCTGCGGATCTTTTCCCACTCCGCCATGATGCCTTCGATATCCAGTTGGCCTGTGATCTGCTTTTCCGGGGCGTCCTCTTCCTCTAATGCCATGGAGTACTGGCCGTCTGTCTCCTGTGCCAGTACGGCATCATAGGCAGAGCTGACCACCTGCTCCGGTGTCTGCTGCCACAGGGCCTCTCCCGGGAGTTCTCCCCAGGAAGTACTCTTACCGGCTTCTGCGGGCTTTACGGCTTCTCTGCCAAATACAGCAAAATCATCCTGCTCTTCCGGCAGCTTTTCAGCGGCAGGCACAGCCTCGCTCTTGGTCTCCTGCTCTGCTTCTTCTGCTGTATTTTCCGGCGTCTGTACCGGTGTCTGTATCTGTATCGGTGTCTCTGCCGGTGCTGTTTCCGGTGCCGGGGCCGGCTGCGCATAACGCTCTCCCCGAAGTGCAGCTTCCTGGGCTTCCTCCTCGGCGGCATAGGCTCTGGCGCCTATCAGCTCTTCGGTCACCGGCTGCTCTTCGGTCTTTTCTGTATTTTCTGCAGGCATCTGCATCCGAGGCTGCGGCTCCCGGGCAACATCGGTCTCGGGGTGCTCCGGCTGTGCAGGCTGCTTCTGTTCCTGTGCCTGCTCTTCCTGCTCCTCGTTCCCCTTTTCCTGCTTTTCTTCGTTTTCCTGCAGTTCCTTTAAGATAGCTGCAGAGCGGGCTGCTCTCTTAGCGGCATCGTCCTCTCTGGGCGGTTCCTGCTTCAGAAGCTCCTTTACTCCTGCCGCCACAGTCTGCTGCAGGTTAATGGTATTGAACTGGCTGTCATCCAGGGGCTTTACCTGGATTTCTTCCTGGGGCTCCTGCTCATTGTCAGCGCCGTAGCCAGCCTGCCTGTCATAATCTCCCTGGCCCTGTTCTGCCGGTGCGCCGTAGCCTGCATTCTCTCCGTAGGGTGCAGCTTCCCCGTAAGCATCCTGTCCCTGTTCCGGATAGGGCTGCTCCTGATAGGCCTGCTCCTGCCCATAGGCAGACGCTTCGGCGTACTGACCGTTTTCCTCATAGGGGGCCTGCTGACCATAGGCTTCCTGACCGTAATAAGGCTGCTGTGCATAGCCATTCTGCTGTGCCGCCTGGTCGTAGACCGGTTCCCCTGCATATTGGCCGTCCTGCACGTAACCATTCTGCTGAACACCCTGCTCATAGGCCGCCTGCCCATATCCGCCTTGCTGCTCGTTCTGGTCATAAGCCGGCTCTCCGGCATACTGACCGTCCTGGCTGTAGGCCTGCTGCGCTGCCTCCTCGATCTGCTGGGCGGGGATCGGCTTTGTCAGCTCCTCCAGTCTGGTGGTCTGATCTGCCGTCAGCGGGGTCTTTTCCTTCTTTAACTGCAGCGCCTTTATAACGTAGCGGCCGTCTCCGAAGGCGGCGATCATCTCATCGCACTCCTGTGCGCACTTGCTGGTCATGCCCGCCTGATTGTAGAGAGCCGCCAGCGTATATGCCCACTTCTCCCTGTAATCATGCTTTTTCAGCTCTTCCAGCACGCCGATGCGCTCCTCAAGACTCGCGCTCTGGGCTGACAGGATCTTGTACTGCAGTATATAGCGACCCGAATCTCTGGGCGCCATGGCCACGAAATCGTTGTAATAGGTCACTGCCTTGCCGAAATCATTCAGGCGCAGCTCCAGCTCGCAAAGACCGTATACAATGGATCTTCCGTTGGGATAGCGGTCATGGGCCATCTCCAGAATATCTCTGCTCTCCTCGAAGCTGCGGTTGATCTTATACAGATCGCTGATCTTGCAGAGCATATTTACATTTTTAACGCGCCTCCAGTCGATGGTATCGGCAATCTTTTTTGCCTCCTCAAATCTCCTCTCGGCGATCAGCGCGTTGATTTCTTCTACACAGACTCTGTACTCATATTTATCCAAAATAGCTCCCTCGCGGGAACGGCATGCCGCCCCGGCTTCTTCTATTTTTCATCAAAATTTGCAACCTTTAGTTTATCATATCGCCGCTATACGTGTCAAAAAAAGGCGGCGCTTCTCATTCTCCTAAAAGGGCTCTGGAAAAAGCGGCAAATTCCTCCAGGGAAAGCTTCTCGCCCCGGACATTGGCAGGCAGTCCCACTGCCTCCAGCGCCTGTTCTGCTTCTGCGCGGCTAAAGTTCCTTCCTGCGTACTGCAGTCCGTTGGCAATGCCGTTGGCCAGGGTCTTGCGGCGCTGGTTAAAGGAAGCTCTGATGACGGCAAAGAGGAATTTTTCCGGCGCATCCACCGGCGGCTTCTGTCTGGCCCGCAGGCACAGCACCGCAGAATCCACACTGGGGCGGGGAATAAAGCAGGAGGGCGGCACCAGTGTCACCAGCTCCGGCTCCGCATAGTACTGCACCGCCAGGGTAATGGCGCCGTATTCCTTTGTCCCCGGCACCGCCCGGATGCGGTCCGCCACCTCTTTCTGCACCATCACGGTTATGCTCTGGAAAAGTCCTCTCTCCTCCAGCAGTTTCATAAGGATAGGGGTGGTGATGTAATAGGGCAGGTTAGCCACGGTCTTGAAGGGCCTGCCTTCATTATATTCAGCAGAAAGCGCTGCCAGATCCGTCTTCAGAATATCCTGCCAGATGATGGTCACATTGTCACAATCCTGCAGGGTATCCGCCAGCACCGGTTCCAGAGAGGTGTCGATCTCCACAGAGACCACATGACCCGCTGCCTCGGACAGAAGTCCCGTCATGGTGCCGATGCCCGGTCCGATCTCCAGCACGCAGTCCTGGGGGCCGATGCCCGCCGCCTCTATGCTCTTTTGGATCACACTCTCATTGATCAGGAAATTCTGTCCGAATTTCTTCCGGGCGCGAATGCCGAATTTTTCCAATACGCGCAGGGTTTCTCCTGCCGATGCCAGATTTGCCATATATATTCTGTTCTCCTGTTTTTCTCTTATTTAAATTTATAGTAACTGTCTATTCAGAGCCCATTCGTAAAATCGCTGCTACGCAGCTTTCCTTTTGCTCATGTGGCGTTCTCGCTGCGCTATGACAAACGATGCCGAACCGAAGATTTATGCCGCCACTCCTCTTACTCTGTCAGTCCGTAGAGTTTTTCTGCATTCTTTTCTGTAATGTCGATGACTTCCTGTACATCCATACTCCGGATCTCCGCGATCTGTGCCGCCACCAGCGGCAGATAGGCGGAGCTGTTGCGCTCTCCCCGGTGGGGCACCGGTGTCAGATAAGGGCAGTCCGTCTCCAGCACCAGCCGGTCCATGGGTGCCATTTCCACCACTTCCCGGAGCTTTCTGGCATTCTTATAGGTCAGCACGCCGCCGATGCCCAGATAAAAGCCCAGTTTCAGAAAGGCAGCTGCCATTTCCTTGCTGTAGGAAAAGCAGTGGATCACTCCGGGTGTCTTTTCCTCTCTCTTCGGCGCATGGGTCTGCAGAATGGAAAAAGTATCCTCTGCCGCCTCCCGGGAATGAATGATCACCGGCTTGTCCAGTTCCTGCGCCAGCTGCAGCTGCCGTATGAACCAGCGCTTCTGCACTTCTCTGGGCACTGTCTCCCAGTGATAGTCCAGACCGATCTCGCCGATGGCCAGTGCCTTGGGATCCTTCATGCCCTCCCGGATCTGATTCACAATCTCTTCGGACATCTCCGCACACTCCTCCGGGTGAATTCCCAGGGCGAAATAGATCTGGGGATAGGTCCCGGCCAGTGACTGACACTTCTCCAGACTCTCTATGGTAGAGGCCACATCCACCATACGGCCGATGCCTGCCTGCTTACATTCTTCCAATACATTTTCCAGATCGCCCGCAAAAGCCTGATCATCGTAATGGGCATGCGTATCAAAGATCATAACGTACCTTTCTATGCCGCTGCCTTGCAGCGGCGTTCCTGAGGAGAATTTCGCGCAGGCGAATTCTCCGATAGGATCCCGAATGGATGACGTTTACGTCATCCGTTCGAGCTTAAAAGAAATGCCATCAGGCATTTCTTTTAAGCTTTACCTCTCTGCGCCGCCGTAAAACGGCATCCTGATTTTCCCCATTATACCCCGACTTCCCGGATGAAAACAGTTCCAAAACGCCTTAAATCCGCTAATTGTAGGCTTTTTTCAAATTTTTAAATTTTTTTCAAAAAAGGGCTTGCAAAACTAAAACGAAGTGGCTATAATAACACTTGCGTTGAAAAACAGCGACAAACAAATAAGCGCTTTTAGCTCAGCTGGTAGAGCACCTGACTCTTAATCAGGGTGTCCAGGGTTCGAGTCCCTGAAGGCGCACTTAGAGCACTGTGTCTGTGGATCTTAATCGGTTCGTGGGGGCGGTGTTCTTTTTTTGTAACTGTTCAGAGCCAGGCAAATTTGCAAAAATGAGCGAGTAATGCTTGCA
>CAVKQI010000056.1:0-16163 GCA_963658405.1 bacterium
CTGGATCCGCACCCAGACAAAGACAGAGAACGCAGCCATGCTGGGCGCCGTGCTCTACAGCTTTTCCGGCTTCCAGATGTGCAATATCGTCTTCCAGCACTTCCATGAAGTGACGGCCTTTTTCCCGCTCTATCTGCTGGTATTCGACAGATTCATCCAGGCATTGCAGCAACGCGGGCCAAAAAGTAGAGCAGACGCAGAAAAAGAACAGCCTCTGAAAGCAGCAGGAATACGGTCAGGCCTTGCCTTTGCCCTGATGACCGGCTTTATGTCCGTGCTCAACTATTACTTCTTTGTGGGAGAAGTGATCTTCCTGATCCTTTATTTCCTCCTGCGCTTTGCCATGACCCAGCCCGTAAAGCAGACCCTGGGACAGATCCTTCACCTTTTAGGTTATGGCATTCTGGGACTTTGCCTGGTGGCCTTTTTCCTGGTGCAGTCCCTGACGGGGGTCTTTGGAAACAGTCGTCTGGGAGAACTGACGAGCGGCTACGATCTGATCTGCTATCCGGACTCCAAGACCTACTTTGCGATCATAAAATCCCTCTTCATGACGCCGGATCTTATCGCCAAGGGGACCTTATTTACCAATGAGAATATCCGCGTCTCCTCCCTGGCGGCCTATCTGCCCTGCCTGGCCCTCACCGGCGTGATCGCCTATTGCAGCACAAGGCACAGGGACTGGAAGAAGAGACTTCTGATCGTGCTGGCAGTGATGGCCTTTATTCCGGGACTGAATGCGATCTTTTCCGCTATGAATGCCTCCTATTATGCCAGATGGTATTATCTGCCCATCCTGATCATGGCAGCAGCCTCTGCCCAGGCTATGGAAGAAAATGAAAATAAGGGAAAGGCGCTGCGGCGGGGCAGCATAGTGACGATAGCAGCTCTTGGCCTGCTGATCCTCTGCGCCTGCCTGCCGGTACAGCAGGACGACGGCAGCATGAAGTGGTTTACGGTCTCGGACAATCCGAAGATCCTGCTGGTGCAGTTTATCTCCACGGCGATCACTGTTCCCGTACTGATCTACCTGATCTTCCTGCAGAAACCAAGCAAAAAGAGCGGAAGAGCTACGAAAAAGAGCATATGCATGGTGGGTTTTTGCGCCGTGCTGTGCACGGTGGCGGTCCTCTATAACGGCAATTCCATCATTGCCTGGACCGGCGGCGTGAAATGGCAGCAGCAGATGCTGCAGGATAAGCCGGCACTGACAGATACGAAGACCTTTTCGAGGGTGGATACGGATTCTACTTCCACGAACTATGAGATGGTCTGGGGATATCCCACCATCCACTGCTTTGAGAGCACGGTGAATCCTTCCATCATCAGCTTTTACCAGGGAATCGGCATGTCAAGAAGCGTGGAATCAAGTCTGCCTTTTTCCAGGATCGGTGCCAGGGCACTTCTGTCGGTGCGCTATTATATAGAAAACATCCTGGTGACACCGGATAACAGCTATTCCGATGAGGGCGGTATGCCCGGCTACGGATTGGCCATTGCAGATACCAATGGCTACGATGTCTATGAGAATCATCATTTTATTCCCATGGGCTTTACCTTTGATCATTACATGACCGAGGAAAATTACGATGCCATGGAAAAGGGCGAGACATCCGACCGGCTGCTGGTGCGGGATCTGATCCTTTCTAAGGAGGACGCCCTGGAATACGGGTATCTTATGAAAGAGGATACGGACACCGAGCAGGAGACCATGGATCTGGATACCTTTTATGAAAACTGTGACGACAGAGCCTCCTCGGCCTGCAGCAGCTTTGCCTTTGATAAGGACGGCTTTTCGGCGACCACCAGCCTTGATAAGGAAAATCTGGTATTTTTCTCCGTGCCCTATGATCAGGGATGGACAGCCAAAGTAGACGGAGAAAAGGCAAAGATCGTCCGGGTAGACTACGGTCTGATGGCGGTTTATGTGCCGGCAGGAGAGCATGAGATCCTGTTTGATTATAGGCCTTACGGCTTCGGAGGAGGCTGCGCGGTCTCCGGGGCGGCGCTGCTGGTGATCCTGGTCCTTTTTGCAGGGAGCAGACGGAAATCATCATGCAGGCCCCGCAGCAGCGGGATACGCTGATCGCTGCCATTTCAGCGTATCTAGCGTATTTTTCAACGAAATCGGACAGAAAAAAGTACACACAAGTCCTTGCAATAGGCACAAAGCCGTGGTAACATATCTTTCGTTGGCGCACAAATGTCCGCAGAATGGAGACGGTCAGAAATCCTATCGGAGAATTCGCCTACGCGAAATTCTCCGCAGGCTGCCGCTGCCATGCAGCGGCGTAGGAGGTAAGATTGAGCAGTAAGGGAACAGGCTATTATCTTATAAGAAAAAGAGCTGTACCGGAGGTACTGCAGAAGGTTGTAGAGGTAAACAAGCTTCTGGCATCCGGAGGCGCCAGGACCGTCAATGAAGCGGCAGAAAAGGTAGGCATCAGCCGAAGTTCTTATTATAAGTTCAAGGACGATGTGGAGGAATTTCACGACAGTTCTGCCGGGACGACGCTGACCTTATTTGCAGAGATCAACGATGAGACAGGTCTTCTGTCGGATATGCTGGGGATTATCGCAGAGCATCGGGCCAATATTCTGACCATTCATCAGAGTATTCCGTTAAACGGGGTGGCCTCTCTGAGCATCAGCGTCCAGATCACCGAGAACACGGGCAGCATCAGCAGCATGCTGACGGCCTTAGAGCACTGCCCGGGGGTGCGCAAGGTAAAGGTAACCGGCAGAGAGTAAGCAGATGCCGGTGACAATAAAAGGAATAGGAGAAGAAACAAATGGTAGAAATCGCAATATTAGGATTCGGCACAGTCGGCAGCGGTGTGGCGGAAGTGATCGACAAAAATCAGGAAGATATCCGGCAGCAGTTTCCTGAGGGCATCCATGTAAAGTATATTCTGGATCTGCGCGATTTCCCGGACAGCCCCTATCACGACAGAGTGGTGCATGATTTTGACATCATTCTGAATGACCCGGAGATCAAGGTGATCTGCGAGACCATGGGCGGCAAGGAGCCGGCACATACCTTCAGCAAAAAGGCACTGGAAAAAGGCATCAGCGTATGTACCTCCAATAAGGAGCTGGTGGCAGCCTTCGGTCCGGAGCTCTTAGAGACAGCAAAGGCGCATGCCTGCAGCTACCTCTTTGAGGCCAGCGTAGGCGGCGGCATTCCCATTATCAGACCCCTGAACACCTGCCTGGTACAGGAGCATATTGATGCCATCACCGGCATTTTAAACGGCACCACCAATTACATTCTCACCAGAATGGACAGAGAGGGCGCTGACTTTGATGCGGTCCTTCGGGATGCCCAGGATAAGGGCTATGCAGAGCGCAATCCGGAGGCAGATATCGAAGGCCACGACTGCTGCCGCAAGATCGCCATTCTTTCTTCCCTGATGTGCGGCAAGACCGTAAAATATGAGGACATTCACTGCGAAGGCATCAGCAGCATCAGTGCCGCTGACTTTGATTATGCACGTAGCATGGGCATGTCCATCAAGCTGCTGGGCCTTAGCCGCCGCGAGAGTGATGATTCCGTCTTTGTGATCACGGCGCCTTTCCTGGTGCAGCAGGAGCATCCTCTTTACAGTGTCAGCGATGTTTTCAATGCCGTTTATGTGCACGGCAACATGGTAGATAACCTGATGTTCTACGGTCGCGGCGCCGGCAAGAATCCCACCGCCAGTGCGGTAGTGGCCGACGTAGTGGATGCAGCACGCAATGCAGGCACCACCGTGGGCTGCACCTGGAGCAGCGAGACCGTGGCGGTATCCGATTACAAGGCGATCTGCCGCAGAATGTTCGTCAGAGTGAGCTACAGCGAAAAGGATCTGGCCAAGAAGCTTTTCGGCGAGGATATCGAGAAAGTCAGATGCGAGTCTGCTGTGGATGAATATGCATTCCTGACCGCGCCTCTCTCTGAGGAGGAGTTTGATCAGAAGGCAGCGCAGCTTACCACCTTAAAGAACAGAATCCGTCTGCTGGAAGACAAGGCCTGAATAATGTAGATTCGCCTGCGTGGAATTCTACTTGTGCGGCCGCTGCAAAGCAGCGGCATAAGGAGGGAAATCATGAAATATATCGTAGTGCTGGGAGACGGCATGGCCGATGAGCCTGTGCCGCAGTTGGATGGAAAGACACCGCTGGAGGCAGCGGCTACGCCGGTGATGGATGCACTGGCAAAGCAGTCGGAGATCGGTATGACACAGACCGTTCCCAAGGGCATGAAGCCGGGATCCGATACGGCGAATCTGGCCGTTCTCGGCTATGATCCCAAGATCTATTATTCCGGCCGCTCTCCTCTGGAGGCCCTGAGCATCGGCATCGACATGGAGCCCACGGATATCGCCATCCGCTGCAACATCGTCACCATCTCCGAGGATCCGTCCCTTCCCTTTGAGGAGCAGACCATCATCGATCACAGCGCGGACGAGATCAGCACAGAGGACTGTGCCGTTCTCTTAAATGCCGTGAAGGATCAGATGCAGGATGAGACCTATCAGTTTTATGTGGGTACCAGCTATCGCCACTGCCTGATCTGGAAAAAGGGAGAGGTCGTGGACCTGACGGCGCCCCACGACGTGCTGGGACAGACCATCGGACAGTACCTGCCTGAGGATAAAAAGCTTCGTCAGATGATGAAGGAGAGTTACGAGCTTTTAAAAGATCATCCCATGAATCTGGAGCGCAAAAAGAAGGGACTGCATCCCGCAAACT
The DNA here is from genome assembly GCA_963658405.1 of bacterium. Lineage (GTDB taxonomy): Bacteria > Bacillota > Clostridia > Lachnospirales > Lachnospiraceae > CAG-791. The sequence continues at coordinate 4,735 of CAVKQI010000056.1, forward strand.
GCTGCTGGTTCTGGGGCGCCGGCACAAAGCCGGCCCTGACTTCCTTCACGGAAAAGACCGGCAAAAAGGGCGTGATGATCTCCGCAGTGGATCTGCTCAAGGGCATTGCCACCGGCAGCAGCATGAAGGTAGTCGAGGTGCCCGGCGCCAACGGCGGCCTCCATACCAATTATGAGGGAAAAGCGGACGCGGCATTTGACGCATTGACAAAAGAAGATTATGATTTCGCGTATATCCATGTGGAAGCGCCGGATGAAATGGGGCACCAGGGCAGCGCGGAGAAAAAGATCCAGGCTATCCAGTACTTGGATGAGCGGGTCATCGGCCGCCTGAAGGACAGGCTTGATAAGGCCGGTGTGGACTACCGCATGCTGATCATGCCGGATCATCCCACCCCCATCCTTAAGAGGACCCACACGGATAAGCCCATTCCCTATATGCTCTATGACAGCACAAAGCCGCAGGCGCATGACTGGCTCTATAATGAAAAAGAAGCCGAAAAGAGCGGCAATTTCTTTGCGGTAGGAAACAAACTGATTGACAGACTGTTTGAAGCAGAAGTATAAAAGAAGTGTTCTGCATTGTAACCTTCTCTGCGGCTGTCTTACAGCGGCACCGTGAGGAAAGCGTGAGGAAAGTTTGCGAAGGCGGATTTTCTGACTTTATGATCTCGTGGATTTCGCAGGTGTCATTCATGAGGAAAATCGCAGAAGACAAAACACCTGTGTGAAGAAAAAATCATAGAATGGAGATTTGGATTCATGAAAAAGGTAGTAAAGTTCGGCGGCAGTTCTCTGGCGGATTCTGCACAGTTTAAGAAAGTAGGGGATATCATCCGTGCCGATGAATCCCGTGTCTATGTGGTGGATTCTGCGCCGGGCAAGCGCTTTGATAAGGACCGCAAGGTCACCGACATGCTCTACAGCTGCTATGCGATGGCCAAGAAGGGCGTGGACTTTAAGAGTGCCTTCGAGGAGATCAAGAATCGCTACAGAGAGATCATCACCGGACTTGGACTTAAGGATTTTTCCCTGGATGATTCCTTTGCGGAGATCGAAAAGAATTTCAAAAACAAGGCTGGAAAGGATTATGCAGCATCCCGCGGCGAGTATTTAAACGGCCTGGTGATGGCGGCTTATCTGGGATATGAGTTTATCGACCCCGCGCAGGTGATCTTCTTTGATCAGAGCGGTCACTTTGATTCCGAAAAGACCAACAGAGTGCTGGGAGAGCGCCTGGCTAAGACACCGAAGGCAGTCATTCCCGGCTTCTACGGCGTAGCCTATGACGGAAAGATCAAGACTTTCTCCAGAGGCGGTTCCGATATCACCGGCGCCATTGTGGCGAGAGCCTGCAAGGCCGATGTATACGAGAACTGGACCGATGTATCCGGCTTTTTGATCGCCGATCCGCGCGTCGTCAAGGATCCGGTCTCCATTAAATCCATTACCTATCGTGAGCTCCGTGAGCTCTCCTACATGGGTGCTTCCGTGCTCCATGAGGAGGCTATCTTCCCCGTGCGCCGGGAGGGCATTCCGGTGAATATCCGCAATACCAACAGACCGGAAGATGACGGCACCTGGATCGTGGAGAGCACCTGCCAGAAACCGGATTACGTGGTGACAGGCATAGCCGGCAAGAAGGGCTTCTGCACCGTGCTGATCAATAAGGAAATGATGAATTCCGAGATCGGCTTCTGCCGCAAGGTACTGCAGGCCTTTGAGGAAAACGGCATCTCCATCGAGCATATGCCCTCCGGTATCGATACCATGACCGTAGTGGTGCACGAGGATGAGTTCCTGGATAAGGAGCATCACGTGGTCTCCGCCATTCACCGTCTGGCTTCTCCGGATTCCATTGAGATCGAGTCCGATCTGGCGCTGATCGCCGTGGTGGGTCGGGGTATGCGCTCCATGCGCGGCACCGCAGCCCGGATCTTCTCTGCACTGGCGCATGCCAATGTGAATGTTCGCATGATCGACCAGGGCTCCAGTGAGCTCAATATCATCATCGGCGTGGAGAATAAGGACTTCGAGACAGCAGTCAATGCGATCTACGATATCTTTGTGCTGACACAGCTGTAGAAGGGCTGCGTCCCGGACGATATCTGCCCTGCCGCATGTTCGCAGGTGTGATTGTCCTGTGAACGGCAGCGCAGCGCCTGATAAGTGTCCGGAGATATCCGCGACAGACAGAAACAGCAGACAGAAATAATATGGATTCACTGTTCTTAAGAATGGTGAATCCTTTTTGTTTTCCCGTTTTTATTTTCCGGTGAATTTTTTACGAAAACTGAAAAAAATATGAAATTTCCGGGGGAGTCCTTGAGACTTACAGGAATGAAAGTGTAAGATAGTTTTATTGACCGGAAGGAGGATTTCCATGAGCGTAGCAGAAGAGATAAGAGCAGAACATAAAAAGCTGAAGGGAAAGGGCTTCAAGGCGCATTTTTCCTATTTCATGACCTATTACAAGTGGCCCACGGTGGCCGTGATCGCGGTACTGGTGATCGGCATCAGCCTGATCAGAAGCATCCTCTCCAATAAGCCTGCGGCGGTGAATGCCATGTTTTTGAACGGCTCCAATACCGACCTGACTTACAGCACGGACTGGATCGAAAATGACTTTATCCAGTATGCCGGGATCGACACCGGGAAGTATTCGGTGACCATTGATACCTCTTCCTATATCACCCCCGGAGGCGCCCAGTCCCAGGTGGAAGCGGCCACTTCCATGAAGATCATGGCCTATTCCGCGGCCAAGGACCTGGATGTGCTGACGTCGGATCCCTATAATTTCCACAATTATGCCAGAAGCGGCATGTTTACGGACCTGCGGGATGTGCTGAGCGAGGAACAGATCGAGAAGTATTCTCCTTACTTTTATTACATAGACGGCAAGGAGATCGAAGAATACGAAAATACCACTTCTCTGGAGGATCAGGCCGCCCAGGCGGAGAGTGATGCCGCCTATACCGGGAGCACTGCAGCAGAGGACGCGGATGAGAGTACAGATGCCGAGACAGAAGGGGCGGATGCGACAGCAGACATAGATTCCAATCCCCTGACCGCAGAGGCAGATGCCAAGGCAGCGGCCCTGCTGGCAGAGGAAAAGGTCGATGTCTTTGTAAGCCCGGATCCTTCCGAGATGGAGGATCCCATCCCGGTGGGCGTGATCCTGACGGAGGCACCCTATTTTTCCACCACCGGTTTCTACGGAGACATAGTGCCCATCTGCGGCGTGCTGGTCTCCTCCGAGAGACAGGATATGGGCGTGAAGATGCTGGATTATCTCTGGGAGCACTGACAGACAGCACCGGAAAGCTGCATATAAGCGGAACTTATACTTGCCATAAGATTTTGCCAAAGCTATTGCAAAGTGAAAAAAGCTGTAATAATATAATAAAAATCAGCGTCGGGTTACGGCTTACAGAACCGGCCCTGAGAGCAGGCAGGGATTTTACGGTGCCTGCAGAATGGAGAATGAGATGGATACAGGATGTATTGAAGTAGTAGTAAAGAGAAAAGACAGCACCGTCATGAAATTCCTCAAGATTCTGACCATAGTGCTGGCAGTGGCATTCTTTCTGATCGGTTGCACCGGACTCTGGCTGGGCTTTATCGTAGCTGTGGTCTGCGCAGTGGCAGCCTTTTTTGTTTCCCGCAATGTGAATATCGAATATGAGTATACCTATCTGGACAGAGAGCTTCGCCTGGCCAAGATCATGAATCTGAGCCACCGCAAGGAGATCGGCAAGTATGACCTGGAAAAGATGGAGATCTTAGCCCCCATCACTTCCTATCATCTGGACGATTACAAGAACAGAAAGACCAGAGAGCTGGATTTCAGCTCCCACGAGGCAAAACAGCCGGATCCCCGGTATCTGATGTTCTTAAACGGCGATACCAAGCTGATCTTAGAGCCGAGCGAGGAGATGGTAAATGCCATCCGTATGTTCGCACCCAGGAAGACATTCAATTCCTGATCGGGCAGCTTTAAATATTCGGATAAAGCAGTCAGCAGACTGTTTTATGTATAGAAGGCAGTCGTGCGCCCCGGCGCAGATCGGCAGATCCCGATAAGGGCGGAGAAAAGGACGGAAAGATTTCCGGATTTTTTCTCGCCGGCAGATACGCCAAAGGCCCTGCGTACAGACAACAACAGACAAGACAGAAGGAGAGGAGACAGAGAGAATGGCAAAGATAATCGGTGAAGGCATTACTTTTGACGATGTCCTGCTGGTACCCGCTTACTCACAGGTGATCCCCAATGCAGTGGATATTTCTACCCATCTGACAAAGAAGATCGCCCTGAACATCCCCATGATGAGTGCGGGCATGGATACGGTCACAGAGAATCGCATGGCGATCGCCATGGCGAGACAGGGTGGTATCGGTATCATCCACAAGAACATGTCCATCGAGGCACAGGCAGAAGAGGTCGACAAGGTAAAGCGTTCTGAGAACGGTGTCATCACCGATCCTTTTTCCCTTTCTCCTGAGCATACCCTGGCAGATGCCGAGGCTTTGATGCGCAAGTTCCGCATTTCCGGTGTTCCTGTCACAGAGGGCAGAAAGCTGGTAGGCATCATCACCAACCGTGATCTGAAGTTCGAGACCGACTATACCAAGAAGATCAAGGAATCCATGACCAGCGAAAATCTGGTCACCGCCAAGGAAGGAATCACCCTGGAGGATGCCAAGCAGATCCTGGCAAAGTCCAAGAAGGAAAAGCTTCCCATCGTAGACGATGACTACAATCTGGTAGGCCTGATCACCATCAAGGATATTGAGAAGACCATCAAGTATCCTCTGGCAGCCAAGGACTCTCAGGGAAGACTTCTGTGCGGCGCAGGCGTAGGCATCACCGCCAACGTACTGGACAGAGTGGCAGCTCTGGTGGATGCCAAGGTAGACGTCATCGTATTAGACAGCGCCCACGGCCATTCCGAGAACGTACTGCGCTGCCTTCGCATGATCAAGGAGCACTATCCGGATCTGGACGTGATCGCCGGCAATGTAGCCACCGGTGAGGGTACCAGAGCCCTGATCGAGGCCGGCGCAGATGCCGTCAAGGTAGGTATCGGTCCCGGTTCTATCTGTACCACCCGCGTGGTCACCGGTATCGGTGTGCCCCAGGTCAGCGCTATCATGGACGCTTATGCAGTGGCTAAGGAATACGGCATTCCGGTCATCGCCGACGGCGGTATCAAGTACTCCGGTGATATGACCAAGGCCCTGGCAGCCGGCGGCAGCGTATGCATGATGGGTTCCATCTTTGCAGGCTGCGAGGAGAGCCCGGGAGAATTCGAGCTCTATCAGGGAAGAAAATACAAGGTATACAGAGGCATGGGTTCCATCTCCGCTATGGAAAACGGCAGCAAGGACCGCTACTTCCAGGAAAATGCAAAGAAGCTGGTACCGGAAGGCGTAGAAGGCCGTGTGGCTTATAAGGGTTCTGTAGAGGATACCGTCTTCCAGCTGATCGGCGGCATCCGCGCCGGCATGGGCTACTGCGGCGCCAAGGACTTAGAGACCCTGCGCAGCGAGAGCGAGTTTGTAAAGATCACGGCAGCATCCCTGCGAGAGAGCCATCCGCACGATATCCACATCACCAAGGAAGCGCCGAACTATTCTGTAGACGAATAGGATATATGTTATCTGTTCGGCGGTATCCGGTTTCTGCTTTTTGCCGGAAATTCGCAGGTGTTAAACAGATACAGAACATGTTATAATACATAAGATCCTGTCAGCTTTGCCTGGAAGGGCATCGCTGACAGGAAATTTATTTACGGCAAACGGCGAGGGCATCACAAATAGCCCTGAGCGCAAACCGAATCAAGGATTCGCTTTGCGATTCCTCCGGCGCGGGCGCCTACGGAATGGAGAGTAATATGAGTGACTTAGAGGAAGTAAAGAAAGAAGAGACAGGAGCTGTCGAGAGCAGGAATTTTATTGAGCAGGCCATCGACAAGGACCTGGCTGAGGGCGTTTATGATACGGTGCATACCCGTTTTCCTCCGGAGCCCAATGGCTATCTGCATATCGGCCATGCAAAGAGCATACTCCTTAATTACGGTCTGGCACAGGAATACGGCGGAAAGTTTAATCTCCGCTTTGACGATACGAACCCTACCAAGGAAAAGTCCGAATTCGTAGAGTCCATCAAACAGGATGTGGCATGGCTCGGCGCAGACTGGGAGGACAGATTATTCTTTGCCTCCGATTATTTTGACGAAATGTACGAAGTGGCGGTTCGCCTGATCAAAAAGGGCAAGGCCTATGTCTCCGATCTGAGCGCAGAGCAGATGAGAGAATACCGCGGCACACTGACAGAGCCCGGCATCGACGATCCGAACCGTGAGCGCAGCATCGAGGAAAATCTCGACCTGTTCGAGAGAATGAAAAACGGTGAGTTCGCAGACGGCGAAAAGACCCTGCGGGCCAAGATCGATATGGCCAGCTCCAATATCAACATGAGAGATCCCATCATCTACCGTGTGGCGCATATGTCCCACCAGAACACCGGCGATAAGTGGTGCATCTATCCCATGTATGATTTCGCACATCCCATTGAGGATGCCATCGAGGGCATTACCCACTCCATCTGCACCCTGGAGTTTGAGGATCACAGACCGCTCTACGACTGGGTGGTACGGGAAGCAGAGTATCCCCATCCCCCGAGACAGATCGAGTTTGCCAAGCTCTATCTGACCAATGTGGTGACCGGAAAGCGCTACATCAAAAAGCTGGTAGAGCAGCAGATCGTGGACGGCTGGGATGATCCCCGCCTTGTCTCCATCGCAGCGCTTCGCAGACGCGGCTATACCCCTGCGTCCATCAAGCGCTTTGTAGAGCTGTGCGGCATCTCCAAGAGTCAGTCTTCCGTAGACGATGCGATGCTGGAGTACTGCATCCGCGAGGATTTAAAGCCAAACTGCAACCGCATGATGGCAGTCCTTCACCCGGTAAAGCTGATCATTGACAACTATCCGGAGGGACAGACCGAGGAGCTGACTGCTGACAATAATATGGAAAATCCTGCCCTCGGTACCCGCAAGCTGACCTTTGGCCGCGAACTTTGGGTAGAGCAGGAAGACTTTATGGAAGAGCCTCCGAAGAAATATTACCGTCTCTTCCCGGGCAACGAAGTGCGCCTGATGAATGCGTATTTCGTAAAGTGCACCGGCTGTGAGAAGGATGAGGCAGGCAATGTGACCGTGATCCATGCCACCTATGATCCGGAGACCAAGTGCGGCACCGGTTTTGCCGGCCGCAAGGTCAAGGGTACCATTCACTGGGTCAATGCCGCAGATGCCGTTCCCTGCACCGTTCGCCTCTATGAGAATATCATCGATGAGGAAAAGGGCGTCTACAATGAAGACGGATCCCTGAACCTGAATCCCAATTCTCTCACCGTATGCCAGGCTTATGTGGAGCCCGCACTGGCGCAGGCAAAGGCCTATGACCGCTTCCAGTTCGTCAGAAACGGCTATTTCTGTGCGGATTACAAGGACTCTGCAGAAGGCGCACCTGTCTTTAACAGAATCGTGGGATTAAAGAGCTCTTTCGTACTGCCCAAGGCCTGATATTCATCAGGGCATTGAAGTGGTCGTTAGACCGCGTTTTTGGCGTGGTTCGCATGATCCGGCATCTGCGGGCATGGCAGCATATAAAGAGCAGAGGAGCTGCACGTGGAATTAAGCATCAGCTTTACGCCGGAAGGCGGACATTTATATGAACAGATCTATGCCTACATCCGGCGTGAAATCAGAGAGGGGAAGCTTCTTGAAAACGAGAAGCTTCCCTCTACGCGTTCTTTGGCGGCTTATCTGCAGGTATCACGGAGTACCGCCCAGCTGGCCTATGACCAGCTGGTGTCCGAGGGCTATCTGGTATCCAGAAAGAACCGGGGCTACTTTGTCTGCGGCATCGACAATCTCTACAACCTGGGAGATATGGAGAAAGAGCCGCGGAGAAAAACGGGGTCTGTATCCGGATACAAAGGTACGGTCTATATGCATTCGGCGGGCCAAAATACTGCGGGCAAAAATGCAGCAGACCAAAATACAGCAGGTCAAAACATAGTAGGTCAAAATGCAGGAGACAGAGCGGGAAAATACAGAGAAAACGGCGGGAAGCAAACGGCAGAAGGTAAGCTTTTCGAAGCGCAGAACGCAGAAAGAAGCACGGTCATAGATTTTTCTCCCCGCCGCATCGATATGTCTTTTTTTCCTTATGCTACCTGGAAAAAGATCACCAAGAATACCCTGGTGGATGCCAGATCGGAGATGTTCGCCCTGGGGGAACCCTGCGGGGATCACTCCCTTCGGGCGACCATTGCCCATTACCTGCATCTCTCCCGAGGGGTGGAATGCGAGCCGGAACAGATCGTGGTGGGCGCCGGCAATGACTACCTTCTGATGCTCCTTCGCCATATCCTGGGAGAAGGGAAAACCATCGCCATGGAGGATCCCACTTATCTGCGGGCGTGCCGGATCTTTCACTCCTTTGGCTACCGGATCGTACCGGTGGCCATGGACAGTCAGGGCATGCGGGCGGATGCCCTGGAAGAAAGCGGTGCCCAGCTGGCCTATGTGATGCCTTCCCATCAGTTTCCCACCGGCACGGTGATGCCGATCGCCAGAAGAGCAGAGCTTTTAGGGTGGGCAGGCGCCCGGGAGGATCGCTATCTGATCGAGGATGACTATGACTCGGAATTTCGCTATCGCGGAAAGCCGGTGCCCTGCCTGCAGGCCTCGGACCGGTTCGGCCGGGTGATCTACATCGGTACCTTCAGTAAGTCCATAGCCCCGGCGATCCGTATCAGTTTTATGATCCTGCCGTGGGATTTGATGGAGAGATATCAGGAACGCTGCCGATTCTTTTCCTCTACGGTCTCCCGTATCGATCAGAGCATATTGGATGAATTTATCAGAGAGGGGTATTTTGAACGATACTTAAATAAGATGCGCAATATTTACCGCGGCAAACATGACCTGATCCTTCAGGGACTGCAGCCCTTTAAAGAAAAGTTTGTCATCACCGGGGCCGGCGCCGGCCTGCACCTGCTGCTGAGTGCAAAGCCCGGGACGGGAGAGGAAGAGACGCTCCCGGAGGACGGCGCGGCAGCCCAAAAGGATAGGACGGAGAAACACCTGGCAGAGCTGGCAATGCAGAAGGGTGTCCGGGTCTATCCACTGTCCGAAAACCTGATTCCGGATATGCCGCTGCCCCAGAAAACAGAACACGGTCCCACGCTGATGCTGGGCTATGCGGCGCTTTCGCCGGAGGAGATCACAGAGGGACTAAACAGATTAAAGGAGGCATGGCTGTGAAAGAAAAGCTCTATACCATTCCGTTAAATGACGCCGTGGCGGCCGGAGGGGAATGCCCTCTCTGCGTGGTGGAAAAGAAAGTAGAGGAGGACCTGCTGGACTTTACCCTGGGCGCCGGGGCCTCCTATATGGAGAGTGATGTCCGGGATATGACAGACCACGAGGGATTCTGCCGCCGGCATTTTAAGGAGCTCTTTGACTACGGCAATACCCTGGGAAATGCCTGGATCTTAAAGACCCATTATCAGCAGATCAACAGAGAGCTGCAGGAACAGATCCGAAAGCACAGCGCGGGCGCAAAGAGTACGTCCATCCTGGGAAGATTTCGCAAGGGAAGCAGCATCTCGGAGGCGGAGGAATCCTGCACGGATTCTGTGGCTGCCTGGGTCAGGGAAAAGGAGCACTCCTGCTTTATCTGCAGACAGGAGAAGGAAACCTATGACCGTTACCTCTCTACCTTCTTTTATCTCTGGGAAAAAGATCCCGCCTTCCGCGAAAAAATAGAGAAAAGCGGCGGCTTTTGTCTCCATCATTTCGGTGATCTGTGCCAGCGAGCCGTGCAGGAGATCCCGGATAAAGAAAAGACGCAGTTTTATGAGACGATCTTTGCCCTGATGCAGAAAAATATGGAGCGCATGGGAGAGGACGTCTCCTGGCTGGTGGAAAAATTCGATTATCAGAATAAGGATGCGGACTGGAAGAACGCCAAAGACGCCGTACAGCGAGGCATGCAGAAATTAAAAGGCGGCTTCCCGGCGGAGCCGCCCTATCGGATGAAAAAATAGAAAGCAGCCGTCGTATCGGATAGAAAAATAAAAAGCTGTCGCTCTACCAACAGTAAGGCGGCAGTTTTTTGATGTAATGCGCAGAGCGATATGCAGCATAATATACAGGTCAGATAGTCATCAGACGCTGCAGCAGGCCTAAATGGGCTGCCACGGACTCATACAGATGATCCATGTCCAGATCCTTGTGGCGGAACTGCTCGCGCATCAATTCCAGCTTGGTATAGCGGAAAATATTGATGAGCCTCTGGACATCGGCAGATTTGCCGATGGCAGAGCAGTCGGCCCGTCCTTCCAGGTTGTGATAGCAGCTGGAAATCTGCTTCTGATTGGCCGAGATGGCCTCTGTGATCGCGGGATCGGTCTCTTTTTTGGCAGACTCCAGAAAGAGAAGCATGTAGGGATACTGGCGGCAGAGATTCATCTCCGTCAGCAGTATTTCATTCTGCAGGGAGAAAAAGTCAGAGCGTTCCCGGCTGACCGTGGAGGAGAGCTCTAAGACGATCACCCGCGTGCAATAGTCATAGAGAAAGGTATACAGACCCATCTTGCTCTCAAAATAGTGGAAGAGCAGTCCCTTGCTGATGGAAGCCTCACTGACGATCTCGTCCGTGCTGGCATGGCTGTATCCGTTCTCGGCAAATACCTTCAGGGCGGCATTGATCATGCGGTCCTGTTTTTCTTTTTTCAGATCAAAAAATTTTTCGTTCATGTTTATACCATTGGCCGCTGCTTGCAGCGGCAGATTGTGTGCTGCGGTTTGACCGTTTCGGTCTTTCGCGTGTAGGTCTACTATAGCACAGCAGCCACCGGAGTGCAATTGATGTATGCGGCCTGCGCTTGACAATTTTTCCGGCAGACGTGATAATAAAGAAGGTTATCTGAATTTAACTATAATTATCTGAAAAGGAGAATGCCATGGAAGCAATAGAATGCCTCAAGACAAGACGCAGCATCCGCAAGTTTACCCAGGAGCCGGTAACCGCAGAGGAGATCAAAGAAATCGTAGAAATCTCCGCCTTTGCGCCCAGCTGGAAGAATACCCAGGTGGCGCGGTACGTGCTGGTACAGGATCGTGACAAGATCGAGAAGATCGCCAAGGACTGCGTTCTGGACTTTACCCACAATACAGAGATCATTGAAGGGGCACCGGCGCTGATGGTGCTGACTATGATCACCGGCCGCTCCGGCTATGAGAGAGACGGCAGCTACTCCACATCCTTAGAGAAGCACTGGCAGTCCTTTGATGCCGGCATTGCGGCACAGACCTTCTGTCTGGCTGCCCATGCCAAGGGACTGGGTACCGT
>CAVKQI010000057.1:0-15818 GCA_963658405.1 bacterium
GGTAGAACACCAGCCTTCCAAGCTGGATACGTGGGTTCGATTCCCATCACCCGCTCTCATCTGTTTCACAGATGATTTTGTGTCCGTAGCTCAGCTGGATAGAGCATCGGCCTTCTAAGCCGAGGGTCTGGGGTTCGAATCCCCACGGGCACACTCGACAGAGTTTTCTGTCAGCTGTAGAACAGCATGGTGGGTATAGCGTAGTTGGTTAACGCGCCAGATTGTGGTTCTGGAGAGCATGGGTTCGAGTCCCATTACCCACCCTAAGCACTGGAAGGACGAGTCCCTTGCCAAGCGCTCACCCCCTAAGGGAAGGTCATTGGGCTATCGCCAAGCGGTAAGGCACAGCACTTTGACTGCTGCACGCGTTGGTTCGAATCCAACTAGCCCAGCTTATGGGACATTAGCTCAGTCGGTAGAGCACTTGACTTTTAATCAAGTTGTCGGGGGTTCGAATCCCCCATGTCTCACTTGTATATAGCCACCCTAGCGGGTGGTATTTTTATTTTATCTTCTGCTGTCCTATGCAGATAAACGATCATACTGCTTCACGATCATGCGGATATGGCGGAATTGGCAGACGCGCCAGATTTAGGTTCTGGTCCGCAAGGGTGCAGGTTCAAGTCCTGTTATCCGCACTAAAAAAGCTCCTGTAAAAACAGGAGCTTTTTTTCTACTCTTCCGCTTCGATCTTCCCCACAGACTTTCCTTCATAAATACTGCCGCTGACGATGACCTGCTCCACTAATGTGGTGCGGGGGCGCTCGATCTGATCGATCAGGCGCTCGGCCGTGATGCGGCCCATCCCTTCCGCATCCTGGCGAACAGTGGTCAACTGGGGCTCGATGTGTCTGGCAATACGAATCCCGTCATAGCCCGCTATGGAAATATCGCCAGGGATGGAAAGTCCCCGCTCATTGATGGCATTAAAGCCGCCGAAAGCGGCAAAATCATCGGGATAGAGGATACAGGTGGGCGGTGTGGGCAGATCCAGCAGTTCCATGGTCTTCCGGTAGGTCTCCTTGGTGCCGCGGTAAGGCGCCTCCTTGATATACTCATCCGGTATGATCAGTCCCAGCTCTGATACCGTCCGGTAAAAGCTGGAAAGGCGGGACTGGGTAACAGCAGAATCCAATCCATGGATGTAGGCGATCCGTCTGTGTCCCTGGCTGTAAATATACCGCACCAGCTCCCGGATCCCGCCCACATTGTCCGACAGGACACTGGTACGGTTATTGAACATATGATCTACTGTGACTACGGGCAGATCGCTGCGCACCATCTCTATGACCTCCGGATCATAGAAGTCCGTGCAGACGATGGCTACCCCGTCAAAGCCTCTGTATCTGGCATGGGCCAGATAAGACATGCGGTTGCGTCTGGTCTTGCAGGTATTGATAAAGGTGATATCAAAGCCCTTTGCCTCTGCCGTCCGCTTGAAGCTGTCCAGTATGGCCGCATAAAAGTCATGGGTCAGACCGCTATTGGCCTCGTCGGCGAAAAGTACACCCAGGCTGTAGGTGCGGTTGGTCTTTAATGCCTTGGCTGCCGAATTGGGGAAATATCCTAACTCCGCGGCGACCTTTCTGATCCTGCCCTTCGTCTCCTGCCCTATGTCATTATGATCATTTAATGCTTTGCTCACTGTAGCTACCGATACCCCGCATACAGCTGCAATATCCTTCAGCGATACCATCCTTCATCCTTCCCCTGCGCAGGCAGCTATGCTCCACATTGCCTTTTTTTACAGAGTCCCCCGTCTTAATCGTTTACGTATTCTTAGCATATACCATTTCTGTGCTATTTGCAAGTCCAAGGCTTTTTGGCTTGTGCAGTTTGCCCATTATTGCAAAAGAAGTCTCTTTTTTTAGTGCAAAACCCACACCCGTTTTTTTCGACCTCTGCAGATTTTCAGTTTAATGTTGCTTTTTCATATTTTGCATGTATATAATGAACACAAGCACGCAGGCCGTGTTACTTAATCGTTTACTGTGCCTGCGGATCAATCCTGTGAAAAAGAACAATCGGAAGCATCAACAATCACTGACGTAACCATGACATGACGAAAAGAAAGGAAAAGCGTATGAAATTCGGATTTTTTGACGACGCCAATCAGGAATATGTCATCACTACACCCAAGACGCCTTTACCCTGGATCAACTATCTGGGCAACAAGGACTTCTTCAGTCTGATTTCCAACACATGCGGCGGCTACACCTTTTATAAGGATGCCAAGCTCCTGCGTCTGACCAGATATCGCTATAACAATGTTCCCTACGACAATAACGGCAAGTACTTCTACATCAAGGACGGCGATACCATCTGGAATCCCGGCTGGCAGCCTACCCGCACCGAGCTCGACAGCTATGAGTGCCGCCACGGCCTTGGCTACAGCCGCTTCACCGGCAGCAAGAACGGCATCAAGGCACAGGCTCTGTATTTCGTGCCCATGAATGACACCTGCGAAGTCGAGCAGGTAAAGCTCACCAACGAGACCGGCGAGACCAAGAACATCCAGCTCTTCTCCTACGTGGAGTGGTGCCTGTGGAACGCTGATGACGATATGAAGAACTTCCAGCGTAATCTTTCCACCGGCGAGGTAGAGATCGTAGACTCCACCATTTTCCATAAGACCGAGTACAGAGAGCGCCGCAATCACTATGCGCTTTATTCTGTCAATGCCAAGGTAGACGGCTATGACACCAGCCGTCAGGACTTCGTAGGCATGTATGAGGGTGCTGACCGCCCGGTGGCTGTCGTCAACGGTGCCTGCACCAATTCCGTGGCCAGCGGCTGGTTCCCCATCGCTTCCCATCAGCTCAATGTCACTCTGGCTCCCGGCGAGACCAAGTCCTTTATCTTCGTCCTCGGCTATATCGAGAATCCCGAGGAGGAGAAGTGGGAAAGCAAGGCCGTCATCAACAAGACCAGAGCATGGGCTATGCTGGACCGCTACAAGACCGACGCCCAGGTAGAGGCTGCCTTCAAGGAGCTGCATGATTACTGGAAGTCCCTGCTTGCCAAGTACACCATCCAGTCTTCCAACACCGAGCTGGACCGCATGGTCAATACCTGGAACCAGTATCAGTGCATGGTTACCTTCAATATGAGCCGCAGTGCTTCCTACTATGAGTCCGGTATCGGCCGCGGCATGGGCTTCCGTGATTCCTGTCAGGACCTTCTGGGCTTCGTACATCTGATCCCGGACCGTGCAAGAGAGAGAATCATCGATATCGCTTCCACCCAGTTCCAGAACGGCAGCGCTTATCACCAGTATCAGCCCCTGACCAAGAAGGGCAATGCCGACATCGGCAGCGGCTTTAACGATGACCCGCTTTGGCTCATCGCAGGCACCAGCGCTTACATCAAAGAGACCGGCGATATGAGCATTCTGGATGAGTCCGTTCCTTTTGACAATGACGAGTCCGTAGCACAGCCCCTTATGGAGCACTTAAAGCGCTCTCTGGACTTCATCATCAACAATAAGGGACCCCACGGTCTTCCTCTTATCGGCCGTGCCGACTGGAATGACTGCCTGAACCTGAACTGCTTCTCCGCACATCCCGGTGAGTCCTTCCAGACCTTCGGTCCCAGTGAAGGCCCGGTAGCAGAGTCTGTCTTCATCGCAGGCATGTTTGTAAAATATGGCGAAGAGTATGCACAGCTGTGCGAGCTGCGCGGCGATGCTGCAGAGGCAGCCCGTGCCCGTGAAGAGGTACAGAAGGTATACGATGCCGTCCTCAAAGACGGCTGGGACGGCGAGTGGTTCGTCCGTGCCTATGATGCACACGGCGACAAGGTCGGTTCCAAGGAATGCGAAGAGGGACAGATCTACATCGAGCCCCAGGGCTTCTGCGTACTGGCCGGCATCGGTGTCAAGGAAGGCCTGGCTGACAAGGCACTGGCTTCCGTCAAGGAGCGCCTGGATACCAAGTACGGCGTTATGATCCTGCAGCCCGCTTACACCCGTTATCACTTAGAGCTGGGCGAGATCAGCTCCTATCCCCCGGGATACAAGGAAAACGCCGGCATCTTCTGCCACAACAATCCCTGGATCTCCATCGCAGAGACTGTATGCGGTCACGGCGACCGTGCGTTTGAGGTCTACAAGAAGACCTGCCCCGCTTACATCGAGGACATCAGCGAGATCCACTGCACAGAGCCTTATGTATACTCCCAGATGGTTGCAGGCCGCGATGCCAAGTTCCACGGCCAGGGCAAGAACAGCTGGCTGACCGGTACCGCTGCATGGACCTTCGTGAATGTTTCTCAGTACATCCTGGGCATTCAGGCTACCCACAAGGGTCTGTCCGTAGATCCCTGCACCCCTAAGGACTTCGGCGACTTCACCATCAGCCGTACCTACCGGGATGCTGTCTACCACATCTCCGTTTCCAATCCGGATCACGTGGAAAAGGGTGTCCGCTCCATGACCGTAGACGGCCAGGCCGTAGAGGGCAACGTCATTCCTTACGTGGAAGGCAAGAAGGAATACAACGTAGAGGTTGTGATGGGCTGATTGTTCAACCATCAGGCGAACGATTATCCTGTAAGTTTTTCAGATAAACACAGTGCCTGTTATAGGACCTGTTGCTAAGATTTAAGGTAATAACCATGCAGCAATGCATGGTTATTATTTTGCTCTGATATAGCTCTGTGCTGACGTTGGCGTTTCCGGTTCAGACAGAGCAGAAATCAAGCAAAAAAACAGAGAGCCATCCCCACGTACACGGGGTGCTCTCTGTTTTATTCGTTTTATTTACTTCATCAGATGCAGTTTATGCAGCACCTTGCGCCGCAGGATATCCAGCCGGCCCAGAGTCATATTATAGCGCACGCCTACATTGCCACCGTACTTATCCTTATTGCAGAAGATCGCGCTGGTGGTCTCTCCTTCTTTCAGGAGCTCCTCGATGGCGATGAGTTCCGGTCCCACATAGCGGAGAGTATATTCCTTGCCGTAGTGATAGAAGAAAGCATTTTCCATGGACTCATCGTGCCACAGGGCGATGACGCCCTTTCTTAAATCTGTCTCCGTGCGGTCGCGCAGGTCTCTGGACATGCGCAGGAAGGGCTCTGTCCTGCCCACGATGAAGCGGCTGGAGAGGTATTTCTCCGCCTTCGTGCCGTAGGGGATAAAGGCTGCCGACTCCGGTCTCCTCTCAAAGGGCATCTTCTCCGGATCATCTCCCTCTGCCGTGGCCGTCCACAGGGTAAAATCCGCTCCTTCAAAGGTCGCCGAGGGGATCGGCCGCAGGAACTGCATATTGGCGTTTAAGAGGATCAGGTAGTCATATTTCACCAGGATATCCTGCAGGCCGCAGATGCGCACCCACTTCTGCAGCACATCGTAGGGCCATCCCATCTTTTTGGCATAGCAGGGATAGACATGTGCCTGATTGCCCTCCAGGATCTCCTTGTCCTCGGTAAACACATAATAATCCTTCTGTGCATCCGGCAGAAAATACTTCTCCGCACTGTCATGAAACTGCTTCCAGAAGATACTGTAGGTACCTGTGCAATTATAGATAATGGCATATTTTGTCAAGGTATTCTCCATTCCGCAGGCGCCCTCACCAGGGAAATCACAAAGTGCATCTTTGATGTCGTTTGCGATCAGGACTGTTTGTGACGCCTGCGCTACAAACAGCCGTGTAAAAACACATGGTTCTTTGTATTTTCGCACTTTATTTTATACTTTCCGCCATGCGGCGTCTGTACCACAGAAAGACCTCCCAGCCCGCCAGCAGCAGCGCGCTGAATATACTGATCCAGCATGCGGCTGTAAAGAGTATCGGCGGCTCAAAGCCAAGAACCACTCGCCCATTCTCCACACCAGCCGGCAGTGTGACATCGGTGAACTGATATTCCTCATTCATGCTGCAGGGAAGTTCCTGCAGGCGATTACCGCTCTCATCCGTGAGATAGCAGTGATGCAGGCCGTACCAGAATACCGGCACCATTACCTTCTGCTCAGTCTCTGCCTCGGAATCATCAAAGGAAAAGCTGTACTGTCCCTGATTCTGATAGCCGGTTACTTGCACGTGCTCTGTCAGCGCAGCAGGACCCCGGCCCTCTTTGATCCAGTCATCGATCTCCTGATCCCTTGCCAGTCTCTGCTCACTCAATACATAATCATAATTCACCGAGAGCTTATTATCAAACCGATCCTCTATATAATCCGGATTGGTATGCAGATAATTCGTCCCTGCTGCAATAGCGCAGAATACAGCCAGTATGGTCAGTCCCCCGCAGAGGATGCTGTAAAGTGCGCTGTCCTGTCTCTGCCTCCAGAGAACTCTGAGCACAATGGTCAGCACCGTTGTGAGAAACAGCGCCGCCATCATCAATATGCGCCAGGAAAACTGAATGCTTCCCAGTGTCCTGGCAAATAAAGTAAAGCGCTCATTCAGCATGGTCCAGGGGAACAGCTCGGAACACAGATAAATGGAAAACAGGCCAAGTGCCAGGCAGATGATACCGATTTTCCGCTCTCGCCCCTGCAGCAGAGAACCTGCTCGCTTCATCCGGACGTTTTCTCCTTCCTGAGAAGTAACTTGTGTTTCCTTTTGTGCCACCTCTGTTTTCAGACTGCCGCCCGTCGGTACATTGCCTGTGCATCCGCCGCTTCTCTCTTTAAGGAGTATCCCTGCAAAAAGCACTACCCCCATCAACAGTACCGGTCCCACTGTCAGAGGCATGATTGTCTGCACTTCTTCTGTCTTTGCTGCCATGCCATAGCCGGTAGGCCACATGAACATTCTCCACAGATTCAGGCAGCTTCCCTGGATATAATCCTGAGACCCATAATTGGAAATATAAAACTTCCAGGAAAAGAACCTGGAAAAGGGCAGCAGAAACCAGAGATTCAAAAGGAACGTCATCAATGCCGCCTCTGCCAGTACCAGGAGACGTTTGGCATTTCTTAAAAATCTAACCGGATGCAGCAGGAAAGCGCCTGCCACATAAAGCAGACAGAATACCGCTGCGATCAGGGTCGTAGCGATATGACTGGATATCAGTCCTGTATAGCCCAGGATCAGACTGCGCCTGCCGTCCTTTGCATCGCCGTGGAAAACCTGATACATGCCCACTGCGATCAAGGGCAGAAAAGCCATTGCCATCGCCTCGCCAATGGCGCCCCGCACGAACAGATTGTTTAAACGATAGGGATTAAAAAGATAGAAAAGGGAAAAAAGCAGAGCCGTCCTTTGATCTGTCACCTTTCCTGCCGCAAAGTAAGCCAGAAAGGCAGTCAGCAGCGTGATGAAAATAAAGGTCACCTTTACGGCCAGATAAACCGTGGCCTTTCCTGCCACCATAATCCCGGCACCGGTCAACAGCAGCTCGGGATACATAATAGGTATGATGCTGTATCCTCCCATTGACTCTGACAGTCTCTGAGGCAGCTGTCCGTGCAGGATGGCCTGTCCCAGGCTATAGATCCGTCCCGTATGGAAGTAGAGATCATGTCCCGCCGGAATCCCCTTGCCTGCAAAAGGCAGGCTGGCCAGCATAGCAGCCGTCAGAAGGATCAGCCATTCTCTGCGGCGTCCTGTCTGTCTCTTTTCCGGTCGAATCAGCAGCCAGAAGGCAATCCCCAGTATTGCCAGCAGACCGATGGTCCACTTGGCATCCTCGCAGACCGCTCCCAGGGAGAGGAATGTATAGCCATAGATCTTGAGCTCATTTCCCTCATCCTCCACCGGCAGATAGGAACGGACGACCACGTCCTCAAAGTAATCCGTGGTGGTAAACTCCAGCACATGGAATTCCTCTCCCGGCGTAAAGCTTTGCTGCGCCAAAATGGTATTGCTCCAGCGATCCACCACCTGGAAATATGCCTGCTCACTCTCTGTCCTGGCATCTATGACCACCCGGTATTCACCGGGATAGAGATAGACCTGTTCGCATCCCTCTGCCACCAGTCCCGGATCTGCTGCAGCCGTTTCCTGATCCACATAGCCGATTTCTATCTCTGCTGCATACAGACTGTCGTTGCCCCGAAGTCTTATATAGGTAAGGCCGAGAAGGACGACAAATACCAGAAAAAAGAGAATACTGCGATAATATCCGTATAATTTTTCCCTCATGAACTCCCCTTTTCCTACTATGCCGCTGCCATGCAGCGGCAGCGCGAAGGGAATTTCGCAAATGCGAATTCCCATAAAGAAATGCCCAAAGACATTTCTTTTGATACCGAAAGATGACGCAATCGTCATCATTCGAGTTTACAGAAAACGCCATCAGGCATTTCCTGCCAACTTTTCTTTAGGTTTCAATATGCACGGCCATGCCGCTGACTCTGGCCTCGATAGCAAGCTCTGTGCGGCTGGTGCAGCCGGTCTTTTCCATCATATGACGGATGTGCTGTTTCACCGTATTCTCTGAGATGCCCAGTTCCTCGGCGATGGCGGCGTTGGTGGCGCCTGTGGTCATGATCCGCAGCACTTCCATCTCCCGCTCCGTGAATTCCTCGCTGTCTGCCAGGCCCAGCTGCACCCTCGGTGCGCTGTCCGGATAGACCGATTCTCCGGCCATGGTGCGGTCCATCACCTCCAGAATGGTATTCTGGGAGGCTTCCTTATACCAGAAGCTGTCGATACCGATCTCTCTGGCCTTTTTCAGCCAGGATGCCTCCGGCATGGAGGTGACGGCGATGATTTTGATCCGTGGTATCGCCCTCTTGATCTTGGCGGCAGCCTCCAGTCCGTTGGAGCCATCCTTCATAAGAATGTCCATCAATACCAGATCCACCGGCACCGTTTCCGCCAGCGTATCTGCCAGCGCAGCGGACTCTACAGATAAAGTCAGCTCATACCGATCCGTCGAGCGTATATACATTTCAAAAAGTGATCTGGCCACAAACTGGTCATCCACCACCATTACTCTGACTTTTGACATTTTTCACCCCTTTGCCGCTGCTATGCAGCGGCAACACGAGGAGAATTTCGCGAAGGCGAATTCTCCGATGTGATCCCTCATGGATGACGCCTGCGCCATCCATGGAGTTTTTTACATCTGAAAACTAAGCCGCAGGAGAAAAACAGGGCTGCTTTCAATGTGCATCTCCACACCCTGCTGCGCCGCCAGCCGCCGCAGATTGCCGAGGCCCCCGGTCTCTCTGATCTCTCCCTTAGGAGGCACTCCATTATTATAAACCGCAATCTCGACTCTGTCAGATTCTTTTTCCGTAAAAATTTCCCGGGCACAGACATAGAGGGTATTGCCCCGGCCGTGCTTTACTGTATTGGTCAGACATTCCTGCAGGGCTACGCACAGTACATTTTCCTCCGGCTCTCTCTTCTCTGCAAGCTTCTCCAGGAGAGAAATCGTATCAGCCTGCTCTTTCTCTCCTTCTTCCCGGGATGAAGCAGCTGTACCGGTCGCCCCGGAAAGCGAAGATGCCTGCGTTTCTCCGGCAGCTGAGACGGCAGGCAGTGTTTCTCTCAAAGAAGAGTCCGGAACTTCCCCACGCAGGATCACCTGCACATGCAGGGCCTTGGCCTTCTTCTGAAATTCCTGCCAGAAGGTGTCGGCACTCTCCCCGGATTCCTCTGCCTCCCGCCGCAGGACGCGGACGATATAATCCCACAGGGCCAGCATTTCCCTGGGATGGCGATTTTCCGGGGACTGGCTCTGATAAAGGCGATAGGACATCAGGGCATGACCGATCTCATCGTGAATGCGGATCTTTGCCCGCAGGATCTCATCCTCTCTGGTGACCAGATTGATCTCCTGGTTGAATTTATGCAGTCTTTCATTTAATTCCCGCTGGCGCCTGCTGTCCTCTTTCAGCTCCCGCCCCAGCTGATACTGCTCTGTGATATCATAGGCCAGAATTTCCCATCGGCCGTCCTCATCTCCCAGGCGGGTACGCCGAAAATCCCAGATGGTGCCGTCCGGCAGGTGTACCTCCGAGGGATCTGCGGCGGTTTTTAAGTCATTCCAGAAGCGATTGGCATTGAGGATCTCCGTGCCGAAAAGAGATGCGCTGAGTCTGTCCATCTGGGCATTGACCAGAAGGGGCAGACCGTCTGCCGCACCGTAGCAGATGCCCACCGGCATATGGTCCATGTTTTCCTTGATGACACCGGGGGTCATGTGGTCCTTTTTTTCCTGCTGGAAACGCTTTCGCAAAAACACCACGCTGCACAGCAGCAGAAGCAGGAAAATGATCAGCCAGAAGACAGGGATCCTCTCCAGGATCGGGGAGAAGAGCTTTCTGACCTGGACAAGGCGTCTTTCGCTGGGCACGGAGGCGTCTGCGCTCTCTATCCGGATGGCATAGACACTCATTTCCTCTGTCA
Source organism: bacterium (assembly GCA_963658405.1). GTDB lineage: Bacteria > Bacillota > Clostridia > Lachnospirales > Lachnospiraceae > CAG-791. The sequence continues at coordinate 10,311 of CAVKQI010000057.1, forward strand.
TCCCCTGCAGAAGGCACATGCTGACGGCAAAAAGAAGGGATACCTCTCCTGCCATCCGCCAAAGGCCCTCCATCCAGGCATTGACGAGCAGATACAGCAGCGCCGCCGTAATAAACGCACCGGCTGCTCCCAGGATGCACTGTCCCCAGTAGGAAAGCATTGCAAAATCTGTCATGATTCACCTTTCATCAATTCGCGTTTGACTGCTGCCGATCATACAGCCGCAGGGTGATGTAGCTGGTTTCCTCTTCTTTCTGTCTGTACAGCTCTCCGTCGAACGCCCGGATCCTCTCCTGCCACACAGAGGGCAGCTGAAAATCTCCGGTGGTATCCACCGTCAGCCGGATCTCCAGCATCGGCTCCCCTGTCTCCGCTTTTTGCACGGTCTCGATAAAGGACATCCATACCTTTAAGACAGGCAGCGAGCACTCTATCACTGTCTCGAGAAATTCGCCCGCCAGCAGGATCAGCTTTCCCTCGAAAGCTCCGTTTCCTATGCACTCCGCATAGGCTCTGATGCCGCACATGCGCACATACTCCAGGACTTCCGCCGTAGCCAGATACAGCTCTTCCGCCTGTACCTTTCCCTGCTGGGAAAGCAGCAGCAGATTGGAATGACGCTTGATATAGGCTGCCAGCAGGCTCGCCCGCTGCATGTTCCAGTCTATCGCCTGCTCTGCCCTTGCCCGGGCCTGTGCATCCTCTGACGCCTCTGCTTCCTTCATGATCTCTTCCGTCTGATCCAGAAGGGCGCGCATCATTTCCAGCTGGGTGCCCACGCTGCTGGCCATCTTGTCATAGAGGCGGGTCTTCTCCACGATCCTGGCTTTACGCTGGGCCAGTTTATTCTCTCCTTCCAGCATGGCATTTTCTTCCGTGAGGATGTTTCGGTATTCCTTCAGCTGCCTGTTCAGGCTGTTGATCTTGCTCACGTCCTCTGTCCAGTAGCCGATCCCGCTCCGAAGGCACTGGCTGTAGAGGAGCAGATCGCCGTTCTGCAGCGGAACCGGCTCTGCCAGGGCCGCCTCGGCCTGCGCCATGCTGACGCCCACGGTATGGCCGGAATGGTAGCGGATCCTGCCCTTCTGATCCAGGATGCCGCCGGAAACCGCGGACAGATTCCAGAGGGCTTCGTAGTCATCATTGGAGTGGATCAGTCCCGCCTGGATCATGCCTTCTATAAAGGTGATGCAGAGTATGGAAAAGACCTCTGCCATATTGAATATGAAATAATACCGGAGCACCGGCAGACAGTAGACGCCGATCATATAGGCAACGCCGATGCCCAGGGAGAGCAAAGGCATCCAGATGCGTCTTCTGCTGGAGGCGACGCTGCTGCGCTTCATGGCGATCACCAGAGAAAGGACAGCCAGTGCCAGCACCCATATCATGGTCAGGTAATAAAAGAAGCAATGGGTATAATTATCGCCGGCATGCCAGTTTTCTGCGCCTTCGGCAAAGGCAAAGGCCTGCTGGTGCAGGTCATTGGTCATCATGCCTATGGCCAGTATCGCCGCCGGCACGTACAGCCATTTCCACTTTTTTTCGATCTTGTAATCCCAGGGCTTTCCTATGCAGAGTACCGTAAAAAAGATGCAGAGCGCCGAGAAAATAATGGGCGTATAGTAAAAATACCAGATATACCGGCCGCCCACTTCCCATTCGGCCAGGAAGGCGTGATTGACCATTTTGGCCAGCAATACCGAGAAAATAAACAGGGACATCCAGGTAAGATAATGCCTTTTTTCCTCCTGGATCACGCGGCGGCGCATCTGGGTACACCAGATAAACAGTGCTGCCATCATCATCATTCCCCGGATACTGGTGACGGAAAATTCTTTCCACCGGGGAAATATGGGCTCTGAGAGCGATGATAAGATCACCAGAAGAAAACAAATGCTGTTGACTCTTCTGGTCTCTCTGCTGCTGTGCATATCTACCTCATTTCCGGACTCTGCTTCTGCCGCAACACATACTGCTGCAGTCTGTCAAAGGCTTCCTCCACCCGGGACTTTGGCAATGCCAGATTCATCCGGATGGCATTTTCTCCGTGGAAGGGTCTGCCGTCCTGCCAGGCCACGCCTACCTCCCAGCCGCCCCGCAGTACTTTCTCGAAGCTCTTTTCATGTTTTTCACACCACTTTGTAAAATCCAGAAAGAGCATATAGGTGCCCTGCGGTCTGGAAAATTCGACCTCCGGAAAATGGGTCTCCAGATACGTACAGGCATAGTCCACATTTCCGGAGAGCACGCGGCAGAGTGCATCGGTCCACTCTTTGCCTGTCTGACTGTAGGCGCCGATCAGGGCATGCATGGACAGCACGTTCATGCTGTTGTAGTGGCTCTTGGCACTCTTGGCCAGCACGCGGTCGCGAAGGTATCCGTTGTAAATGATATGGTAGCTGCCCACCAGGCCCGCCAGATTAAAGGTCTTGCTGGGCGCATACAGGGCCACGGTGCGCTCCCTGGCATCCGGGCTGACCGACTGGGTGGGGATGTGGTGATGACCGTCCAGGAGGATGTCCGACCAGATCTCGTCGGAGATCACCAGACAGTCGTATTTCTGATAGAGTGCCATGGCCTTTTCGATCTCCCAGCGCTCCCAGACCCGGCCTGTGGGATTGTGGGGGCTGCAGAATACCGCCACATGGATCCTGTTTTTGCGAAGCTTTTCCTCCATGTCCTCGTAGTCCATGCGCCAGATACCTTCCGTATCCCGCACCAGAGGGCTATGGATGATGTGATAGCCGTTGTCCTCTATGCAGCCGGTGAAGCCGATATACGTAGGACTGTGCAGAAGCACCGCATCCCCCGGCGCGGCGAAGGCTGTCAGGGCGGAGAGAAGGCCGCCCAGCACGCCGTTTTCATAGCCGATGCAGTCCTGTGTCAGTCCGGTGACACCGTTTCGCTCCTCCTGCCAGCGGATGATGGCATTATAGTAATCCTCCGTGGGGAGAAAATAGCCGAAGGCCGGATGATTTACCCGGCGGATGATGGCTTCCTGGATGGAAGGGGCTGTCGGGAAATTCATGTCGGCCACCCACATGGGGATCAGGTCGAAGCCCTCCTTCGGGGCCATGGGCGCAAAGCTGCCGTCTCCCTGACCGGGCATGTCTACGGCGATGGCGTCCTTGCCGTGTCTGTCTATGATACTGGTAAAATCGAAGTCCATGTCTGCCTTTCTGTGCTGTCTTTTCCAGCAGCACGCATCAAAAAACACAGGTGATAATCTTTTGTGTATGCTGTCAATGTCGTGATGGATGGTAGATGCCGGATGGCTCCCGCAATCCTATCCTGTTATTTTACTATATTCCCTGTTTTCCGAAAAGATACAGGAAACATGAAAAAGGCAGCAGATCTGTTACCAATCTGCTGCCTGCTCTTTGTACTATTTATATCAGATTACAACATGCTGTAACCGCGTCTATTCTTCTTCCAGATAGCTCTCCGTGGGGCGTTCGGGCACGTCTGCCAGGTTATCAGCGTCGATATAGCCCTTGATGGCGAAATTGTCGAAGGCCAGGCCGCCCAGCGAATCATAGCCGCTAAGGTCATCCATGCTGCACATGACAGTAAGGAACTCTGACCAGTCCACCCACTTATCCTTTTTTCCTATGTAGAGATAGCTCTCTCCGGGATTGACCACGGACACGGCATATTCATTTTCCAGGTAATCCCCTTCTATCAGCTCTTCTTCGGTAAGATCCGGATTAGCCTCTCTGATCCTGTCATTCTTCGCCTCTGTCCGATCCTTGCCGATGCCGTAATTGATGAATATCCGGTAGTATTCCTGGTCCTCGTAGTTTTGCTTCTGCGTCACCACCACGGAATATTTCTGTCCCTTTTTCAGTTCCAGGCCGCCGTCATCGATCTCCAGGCGATGATAGCCGGCATGCTCAAAGGTGAGCACACCGCCCGCCGCACTCTCTCCGTCACAGGGCGTCTCGTAGTCATCATCCAGCAGATAGCAGTCCAGCTCTACCTCGATATTCTCCGCATCTGTCTTGCACATGACGGAGCGGAGCACGCCGTCTGTCTCTGCGGTAAAGACATTGGCCATGGAGAGCTTGTTTTTGCCTGTCCAGCTGATCTCTGTGCCGCTGGCCAGAAAATCATACTGGTCGATGATGGTATCGGCGACGTCTGCCTGGTCTGTGTCAAAGAGATAGGCCTGCATGTCGCTGAGACTCCGGTCATAGTAGGAGATGTAAAAATAGCCTGTGCTGCAGCCGTTTTCATCCACAATGCCCCAGGCATTGGTATCCGGAAAGGAGGAATACTCCGATCCCCAGCTGTTCTTGGCGATCCAGGCACCGTCGCCCTCCGGCTGGTGGGCCAGCCCGTCGCCGTCCGGATCGTCGGTGTGATCCAGGAAATCCTCGCTGGAGATAGTGTCATCCCATCCCACAATGGTCACCTCGTGATTGGAAGGGCTCCCGTCATAGGTAAAGTGCGTCCAGAGGTTGTCCGCCGTATTGATATAGGCAGGTGTCTCTTCCTCTGCATCCTCCGCATAAGGCGTATAATGATCCGCGCAGATGGCCACGGTAATGGCCCGGCCGCTCAGGAGCACATCCTTCATGGTATCTGTCGCGCCCTGGTCATAACCCTGGTAGCTGGCCTCTCTCTCTTCCTTATTGCCGCTGGTCTCTCCCTTATTGCCTGTATAGACCGCCGGTGAGAGCAGCACGTCCGCGCTCATCAGCTCATAGGTGTGGACGAACCGGTATTCCTCCGGAACGGACCAGTCGTCATCTGCGCTGTAGTTCAGGTCGTCCCCTTTCTCGTCCTTATCCGTGGTTCCGTTTATTCCTCTGTAAGGGATCATGGACTCCGGTGCAATGCCGACGCCGGAGGCAAGCAGCGTGGTAGCCTCCGCCGTGGTGCCGCCCGCATCCATGGGAGAGACGTCAAAGAGAAGGTACATGCCCTCTCCGTCCTGGCTGGAGCCATCACTTACGGCCGTGCCGGAAAAATAGCCGAGCTGGTGCTCGGAGAGATCCAGTCCCGTCTCCTCATAGGTCTGATCCAGGCTGGATAAAATGCTGGTCTCCGCTGCCGCTATGGTACCAAAGGCCCAGCAGCTGCCCCAGGGATTCTGATCCTTGACCGGCGTCACATAGCCGTAATCTCTTAGATCAAACTGCTCGGGAAAATCTCCGGTGGATTCATCGGAAGGCTCCCGCTCCACCATGATGTCCTTATCCTCTTCAAAGAGCGCATAGACCAGGTCCTCTGTGGTGGTCTCGCTGTCGGGCATCAGCATGAGGGCGATAAAAGCAATGACCACCACGCCAACGACTATCAGCAGGCCGTTTCGCAGCTTGTGGGACTTCTTTTTCTTTATGGTGCCGCCTGCGAGCTGTGCCTCTGTGTAGAACACTTCGCCGGTATTCGCGTTATTCTTATTCTTTCTGTTTTTTCTCATTTGCACCTCCTACTGCTTTGCAGCGGCACCGCGAAGGGAATTTCGCGAAGGCGAATTCCCTGATGCGATCCCCATGGATG
>CAVKQI010000058.1:0-15568 GCA_963658405.1 bacterium
GCCTCGTCATGCCCGTCGGGCAGGGAAATGCCGAATACCAGGGCGCCGGTGGCGGGTACGGTCACCTTCAGTCTGCCGGACTGCACCGGTACGGTCCGGGTCAGCTCCGGGAACCGCTCAAATCCCTCTGCATCTGTCTGAAACAGCAGGGACATCTGGCTGTTCTTCGGCACATGGGCATATTTTACCGGCATCTCAATCTCTGCCGGATTCTCTCCGTTATTGATGGCCACCACTATGGTCTCATCCCGATTGAATCTCGCATAAGCAAGAATATTGTGGGCGGAATACATGCGCAGGAAGGATCCGTTCCGGATACATTCATAGTCCTTGTGCACCTTGATGATCTCCTGATGGAAACGGATCAGTTCCTGATCCTCATGTCCCCAGGGATAGGTGCGCCGGTTGTCCGGATCCGTAAAGCCGCATACGCCGGCCTCGTCACCGTAATAGATGGTGGGCGCGCCCATCCAGGTCATCTGCAGCACCACAGCCTCCCGGAAGACGGCCTTATTCACATTCTGATCTGCTGCAGCCGCTCCCACGGTATTGCTTCTTCCCACGCAGTGATTGGTGCGGGTCAGGAAACGGGAGTGATCGTGATTGGACAGCTCGTTCATACTGCAGTAAATGGGCGCAGAAGTCAGTCCGGGCACACCTTCGTAGAGCATTCTTCTCCAGAAGGCCCCGTCGTCGCCGATCATCTCCGGCCGGAAATCATCGCTGTGCTTTTCCATGCCTGTAAAGAACCATGTCACCGGCTCCATAAAGGCATCGTAATTCATGATGGTATCCCACTCATCTCCCTGCAGCCAGGGCTGGGAATCTCCGTAATTCTCTGCCAGAATGATGGCATTGGGATTCGCCCTCTTTACCGACTTGCGGAAAGCCTTCCAGAACTGATGGTTAAATTCCGGCGAGTGACCAAGGTCAGCGGCCACATCCAGACGCCAGCCGTCTGCATTGTACGGCGCAGATACCCACTTTGCGCCCACCTTCATGATATAATCAAAGAGTTCCTGGGAATCCTCATAGTCGAGCTTTGGCAGGGTATCGTGTCCCCACCAGCCCTCGTAGCCATTTCCCTGGAAGCGGAAATAATTGCGGTAGGGGGAGTCCTCCCCCTGAAAGGCACCCTTCTGATAGCCCTTTTCCTTATCGTAAATGCCTTCCCGGTCCATCCATTTATTAAAGGAGCCGCAGTGATTGAAGACGCCGTCCAGGATCACCCGGATGCCCAGGCTGTGCGCCTTTTCCACCAGCTGCATGAAAAGCTCATTGCTGGCCTCCAGATTCACCGGATCCGTCACCCTGCTGATATAGCGGGTGGCATCCTTATTCTGGGTGCTGCCCTCCAAAAGTCTCCCCTCATCCCGCAGGATCTTGCCGATATGGGGATCGATATGGTCATAGTCCTGACAGTCATACTTATGATTAGAGGGGGAGACGAAGAGGGGATTGAAATAGATCACCTCTACCCCCAGCTCCTGCAGATAGGGGAGCTTGTCGATCACGCCCTGCAGATCGCCGCCGTAAAATTCATGGATGTCATTGGGCTGCGGGTACTGTCCCCAATCCTTGATCTGTATGGTCCGGTCGCCGATATAATAGTACTCATCCGTCAGCACATCGTTGCTGGGATCTCCGTTGCAGAAGCGGTCCACGTAGATCTGATAGGTGACCGCGCCCTCCATCCACTCCGGTGTCTGATAGCCCGGCACCAGCCGCCATCTGGAAGCACTGTTCACACCCTCTGTGCTGCTTTGTATACCGTTTCGGGTATAGAGGAGCTTGTCACCGCCGCAGGTATAGATCTCAAAATAATACTCCATGGGCGCTGCATCCAGCTGCACAGCCGCGGAATGGTAGAGAAAGCTCTCATCCGCATCCAGCACCTGCATGCGCTCCCAGCGCACGTCGCTGCCGTCCTTTTTGCAATGTACCAGCACACAGCGCAGTACGCCGTACTTTCCTGTGCGCAGTCTGATATGAACCGTTGTATAGGGCGCCGGCTGCCGGGGACTGATAAAATCCCTGGAAGCATCACTTAAAAGCGCCTTTTCATCAAAATCGCCATCCTCCGGATCCACCGGATTCTGCATAAAATACTCACTCATATTGCCAATCTCCCAACACAAACCTGTAAGATCTCTCTTAGTTTTTCAGAGCATATGGACATTCTACCACTTTTTGACTATTATCTGAACCTCGTGTTCATTCTGAATATCGTTTACTTTTGCTTGTTATTTAACTTTTCCCTCAAAAAATCTGATCGGTTTGTGCAGACTTACTAATTTTTATGCAAAGTTTTCGTTAACTTATCTTTTGCAACTGTGCAGAGCCAGGCAAATCTGCAGAAAATGTGGCGTAATGCCTGTATGAACGAGCCCATTTTTGCAAATTTATCTGGTGAGAACGCCACATGAACAAAGGAGGGAAGCCGCGCAGCAGCGATTTTGCGAATGAGCTCTGCGTTGTTGCATCTGATTGAAGGGGGATTTCATTTTCCTGAATAAAGGCAGAAAAAGGGCAGAAAAAAAGACAGTGCTTGGGGGGCCTGTCTTTTTTCAGAGAAGGTATTCTCTTATGGGGTATAGCAAAAAACTTATAATGTATTGGGGGGTTACGAGTAGTATATTATCATTCGGCCCCATTTCGGTAAATGCCAAGAATTCACAAAGTTAACAAAAGACGTGCATAATTTTTGTCAGTTTTATACAATCACCGTAAAAAAGGCAGCTGCCGATATTCCTGACAGCTGCCTTTTCTCTGTTTTCACGATCTATCTAGCTGCAATCCCTGCCGTTTCTGCTTTTCCAGGCAACGTTGTGCCCCTTCTCTATACAAAGAGGGCATCGAATTCCTGGCCGGTGATTTTTTCCTTCTCGATCAGGAGAGCAGCGGAGCGATGGAGCACATCCTGGTGATCCATGATGATCTGCTTTGCCTTAGCATAGCACTCATCGATGATCTCCTTGACTTCCTTGTCGATCTCGCCGGACATCAGCTCGGAATGACGGCTGGTGTGGCCCAGATCATAGCCCAGGAAGACATCCTCTTCTTCCTGCTCGTAGTTGATCACACCGATGGAAGAGGACATGCCGTAGCGGGTCACCATCTGTCTGGCCACGGAGGTAGCCTTCTTGATATCGGAGGAAGCGCCGGTGGTGATATCGTCCAGGACCAACTCCTCTGCGATACGACCGCCCAGATCCACCATGATCTCCTGCAGCATTTTGCCTCTGGTCATGAACATCTCATCCTTTTCCGGCAGGGGCATGGTATAGCCCGCTGCGCCCATGCCTGTGGGGATGATGGATACGGTATAGACCGGTCCCACATCCGGCAGCTCGTGAAAGAGGATGGCATGGCCGGACTCATGATAAGCGGTGATGCGTTTTTCCTTGTCGGAGATGATGTGGCTGTGCTTCTCTGTGCCGATGCCGACCTTGATGAAGGCCTGCTGAATATCGCTCTGCCGGATGAATGCCCGGTTGTCCGCTGCTGCATGGATGGCTGCCTCGTTCAGGAGATTCTCCAGATCCGCTCCGGTAAAGCCTGCCGTGGTCTGGGCAATCTGCTTTAAATCCACGTCATCTCCCATGGGCTTATTCCGGGCGTGGATCTTCAGGATTTCCTCACGTCCGCCTACATCCGGTCTGCCCACGCTGATCTTGCGGTCGAAACGGCCGGGACGCAGGATAGCCGGATCCAGGATATCCACGCGGTTCGTAGCTGCCATGACGATGATGCCCTCGTTGACGCCAAAACCATCCATCTCTACCAGCAGCTGGTTCAGGGTCTGCTCTCTCTCATCGTGGCCGCCGCCCAGGCCGGTGCCACGGCGTCTCGCCACCGCATCGATCTCGTCGATGAAGACGATGCAGGGGCAGTTTCTCTTGGCATCCTCAAACAGATCCCTGACACGGGAAGCACCTACGCCTACGAACATCTCCACGAAATCGGAACCGGAAATGCTGAAGAAGGGAACACCCGCCTCTCCGGCCACTGCCTTGGCCAGCAGGGTCTTGCCGGTACCGGGTGCGCCCTCCAAGAGCACGCCCTTGGGAATCCTGGCGCCTACCTTGGTATACTTGCCGGGATCCTTTAAAAAGTCGATGATCTCGTGAAGCTCTTCCTTTTCTTCCTTCAGGCCGGCCACATCTCCCAGACGCACCTTGCTGTCTGCCGCCAGCTTCGCCCTGCTCTTGCCGAAGTTCATCATCTTGGCATTGGCTCCGCCGCCACCCATCGCCTGCGCGTTCATCATAAAGAAGAAGAACATGCAGACCACCACCACAAGGAGCATGGGAAGCACATTGTTCATAAACCAGTTTTCAGAAGGCACATCCCGCACCATGGGATCGCAGCCCTGGTCTATGGCCAGCTCCTCGATCTCCCGGATATCGGTGGCATAGAGGATCTTTTCCGTGCCGTCCTTTAAGGTAATGGAAGCATAACCGGTGGGCGTCTCCCGATTGGGGGTGATCACCACCTTTGCCACTTCCCCGTCCTGCAGATCCTGCTGGAATTCTCCCCGGGAATAATTCTCCGTACCGGAGGATCCCCCGCTGCCCAGCAGCTGCATCATCATGACGAACACCACCAGGGCGATCATACCGATGATAAAATAATTACCGCCGTTTCTCTGTTGTGTATCCAAATGAAAATTCTCCATTCCCCAGGCGTATTTTTAAAACCATTATGAAACCGGGGCTCTCTGCGCCGCCTGCCCGCAAAAGCTGCGCCGGACCGCCTTTCGGCGCATCCTGCGCAGCTGCCTTATGTTTGCATATAGCTTTCCTATTTCTCGTCGGAGCTGAACTCCACCACACCGATATAGGGAAGATTCCGGTACCGCTGGTCATAGTCCATGCCGTAGCCCACCACGAAAGCGTCCGGAATATTGAAGCCGGTATAATCCACGTGGATCTCGGCCACGCGACGCTCCGGCTTGTCAAGCAGTGTGCAGAAGCGGATGCTGGCTGCTCCTCTCTCCTTCAGCACACCCTCCAGGTAATGCAGGGTCCTGCCGGAATCAATGATGTCCTCCACAATGATGACATCCTTGCCTTCAATGGACTCATCCAGATCTCTGACGATCTTTACCACGCCGCTGGACTCTGTGCCGCTGCCGTAGCTGGAAACAGACATAAAGTCGATGGAAACCGGCACGGTGATGCGCTTGGCCAGCTCACACATAAAGAAACAGGCGCCCTTCAGGATGCCTACCAGGTGTACCTGCTTTCCTGCATAATCTCTGGAAATCTGCTCACCTAAGGCACAGATCTTTTCGTTTACGTCCTTCTCACTGATCAGCTCGTGGATGATCTCTGACATCTTCTCTTCCTCCATACTCTCCTGCTTCACTTTTCAATGTGATCTTCAGAACACACTTAGTGCCGGGATGCACCCGATAGGCCTCATTGATCCGCACACCCGGCAGCCAGAGTACCTCACTGCCCAGACAGGGCAGCACCATCTGCTCCCGGATGACAGACGGCACCTTGCTGTCTATCATCAGTCTGGACAGTTTCTTGCTGCTTCCGTCCTCTTTCACAGTGATCCTGTCCCGGGTTTTTCTGGTCCTGAATTCAAGAAACAGGCCTATTTTATCATAATCAAACCATTTCGTATACTTTTTTTGAGGGACGATCCCGTCGGGGAAAGGATTGGGCAGCACTTCCCAGAGATAATCCTCCCTGCGGGGAACGGGAAAGCCCTGCTCCCATTTCATTTTTTTCTCCGGGCCGGTTTCTTCCTCCGAAAGGCCTGTGTTTAACTTTTCTTTCTCTTTTTCCTTGTCTGCTGCCTGCGCAGCCAGAAAGCAAAGTCTGTCGTAGCTCCTGATGACCGTGACGCTGTAGGGCATGGTCAGGGAGCCATTTTCACCCCCTGCTGCCAGCTGCCGGATGGCCTCGATATGTACCCGCTGCAAGTCGCGCATTTTGCCGGCAGTCTGCGCCAGTGCCAGATAGAGGATGCGGTCCTGCAGCACGGCCGGATAGGAAAGAAGGGTTGTTATGGATAAGTCCATTCGCAGGGTTACGGCTTCGCTTTTCCCTTCCGTTTTCTTTTCGTTTTCTGCACACGATACCGTCTCACACTCTAGCACGCAGCTTTCCAAGCCAGACTTTGCCTGTTCTTCCATGTATTCCTGGATCTGTGCCAGTTCTCCTGCGCACTCTCCTATGTGGCGGATGCTCTGACTGTTGATCTTTTCCGTCAGCAGCGGCAGGACCAGGTGGCGAATGGCATTTCTGGTATAGGCATCCTCCTCATTGGTGGCATCCTCTCGCCAGCCAATGCCCTCTGCCGTCAGATATTCTCTGATTTCCCGCCGTTCCACCTCCAGAAAAGGCCGTATGATCTCACCGCTCACCGGCAGCATCCCCCGCAGGCCGCGCAGACCGCTGCCCCGGCAAAGATGAAAGAGCACCGTTTCCGCCTGATCCTCCCGGTGATGCGCTACCGCGATCCGGCATCTTTTTCCGGTCTGGATTTCTATGGTCTGACGCTGTTTTTCCAGGCTCTCATAGCGAAGGATCCGGGCAGCTTCCTCCGTGCCGCAGCCATGCTCGGCTGCATAGGTCTGCACCGGCACAGAGACGGTATGGCAGGGGATATTCCACTTGTCACAGAGTTCCATGACAAAGCGCTGATCCTCCAGGGACTGCGCTCCCCGCAAGCCATGCTCTACATGCATAGCATACAGGTGGCAGCCCATTTCCTGCTCCAGTTCTTTCAATGCCCGCAGAAGGCCGACGGAATCTGCACCGCCGGATACCGCTGCCAGAAGGTTTTCACCGGGATCGATCATATGAAATTTGATCAGGGCTGCTCTGGTTTTTTCTGCCAGTGTTGATTTCATGTGTGACTCCTTGCTGTATTCAGTATCCATCCGGTCATGCCCAGAGCCGCCGATGCCCCGCACCGTGCACCTTGCAGCGCCTCTGGCCAGCCGCATCGAGGATTTGCAAAGCAAATTCGAGATGCGGCCTAAACAGATACTACAATATAAAAAGAGGACAGCTGCTTATTCACTGTCCTCGTCTCTAAAGATTGTCTCCCCGTCATAGACCAGTCCGAGTTTTTCCTTGGCAACCTCTTCTATATATTTATTCGTCTGGGTATATTTGCGATATTCCTCGATCTGCTCCGTGCGCTTCTGTTCTTCCGCGATCTGGGTCTGCAGATCTTCTTTCTGCTGCTGCTTTTCCCGCAGCTCCGCCAGAAGGCCGCTGCTGCTGTAAAGCACCACACCCAGAAGGAATACCACGATCATCAATGTCAGGAACATGCTCCAGTGATTCTGTCTGCTGGTTTTGTATGCAATTCTACGCATTTGCATTTACCTCATTTTGCCGCTGCAATGCAGCGGCAACACGCGGAGAATTTCGCGAAGGCGAATTCTCCGCTGTGATCACCCAGGGATGTCGTTTACGACATCCCTGCTATTTGCACTTATAGTATCACTACTGCCGTTGCTGTGCAATCGACTCCATTCACAATCCAGCCAACCGGACCCGCTCACCCGGCGGGCGTCCGGGTGACTATATATACCGGAACATCTCCTGCGCCTGCTCCTTTCGCACAGTCTCCTGCACGGCCAGCACCTCGACCTTTGTCTCCCGGTCTCCGAAGGAGATAGCGAGTATATCTCCCACCTTAACCTCTGCAGAGGCCTTGGCGGGACGGTCGTTGATCGTCACTCTGCCGTTGTCGCAGGCCTCGTTGGCAACCGTGCGGCGCTTGATCAGTCTGGATACCTTTAAGTATTTATCTAATCGCAATCCTTTTCCTCTTCTTTCCGGCATCCGGTCTCTGCTCCGACGCTGCAGCCCCGGCCTGTCAGGCATTGACGCCCGGCGCAGCGCGCGAAATGTGCACGGAATGTGCACCGTCTGTCGGCAGATGACCTGTCACCGTGATAAAGAAAAACCCGGAGAAAAGCTCTCCGGGTCATCTATCCTTCAGAACAGAACTAAAACTAGTTAACAGCGTCCTTTAATGCCTTGCCAGCCTGGAACTTGGGAGCCTTGGAAGCCTTGATGTTCATGGTCTCGCCAGTCTGGGGATTTCTGCCTTCACGAGCTGCTCTCTCAGATACCTTGAAGGTACCGAAACCTACTACCTGAACCTGGCCGCCGTCCTTAAGCTCTTTGGCAACGATATCTGTGAAAGCTTCCAGAGCCTTCTGGGCATCCTTCTTGGATAATTCAGCCTGCTCTGCAATAGCAGCCACTAATTCAGTCTTGTTCATTGTAAATCCTCCTGTATAGTACATTTCTCTGTTTTCTGTGTATTTACTTCATAACACATATACTATTTATATAACCCGCTATAGTATTTGTCAAGGAAAACCGCCATTTTACGGCATTTTTGCGGTATTTTCGTGCTGTATTCACACCGTTTGGCCGGCTTCCTGCGGCGGCTGTAAAAAGTGTTCCAGCAGATATTTCTTTTCATTATGAGAAGGCTCCTCCAGTACATCCTCCAGCATACACTGCAGCACCTGTCCCATTTCTCTGCCGGGCTTCATGCCTGCCTCCAGCAGATCTTTTCCCGTCACCGCCAGTTTCTTCAGACTCAGACAGTCTCCTCTTTCATAGATCTCCTCATAGAGCTGCTTCCAGAGGGCCAGCTGCTCTTCCTTTTCGGCCAGTCTGCCCGGTGCCTGCGCTGCGCCGTCGGCATGCTTTACCTCGAAAAGCAGGGGAAAAAGCGGTTCTCCTACTTCTGCGACGGCACGGCGCATGGCCGCCGGGGTGTTGTCGATCATGATGCCGTGATATTTCACCAGCGTGGTCACGCTGCGAATGGTGTCATTGTCGTATTTAAGGCGCCGCAGTATGCGCTCCGCCATCTTCGCACCGACCTCAGCATGCCCATAAAAATGGTCAATGCCGTCCTCATCCCGGGTATGGCATTCCGGCTTTCCTATGTCATGGAGCAGCATGGTCAGCCGCAGCACTTTGTCGCTGCGCACCTCAGGAAGAGAATGCAGGATATGCTCGCCCACGCTGTAACAATGATGGGGATTGTGCTGTTCCATCTCCATGCAGCGGTCGAATTCCGGCAGAAAGACGGCTGTCATGCCGCTCTCCCAGGCGATCCGCAGATCATCCGGTCTAGCTGAGAGCAGAAGCTTGGTCAGCTCTGTCTGGATGCGCTCGGCGCTGATTTTCTGCAGGTTCGGGGCAATCGCTGCCAGGGCTGCCTTTGTGGCAGGCTCGATCTCATACTGAAGCTGTGCGGCGAAGCGCACAGCCCGCATGATCCGCAGGGCATCTTCTGTAAAGCGCTCTGCAGGATCCCCTACCGCACGGATGATGCGCTTTTCCAGATCCTCCATGCCGTGGAAGAGGTCAATGATGCCCTCCTCCTCGCTGTAGGCCATGGCATTGATGGTAAAGTCTCTGCGCCGCAGATCCTCGGAGAGAAGGGATGTAAAGGAGACCTGTTTGGGATGCCTGCCGTCCTCATATTCGCCGTCGATGCGGTAGGTAGTCACCTCATAGCCCACACTCTGATCCATCACCGTCACGGTACCATGCTGGATTCCCGTGTCCACGGTCCGCCGGAACAGCTTCTTGACCTGCTGGGGTCTGGCGGAGGTGGTGATGTCCCAGTCCTCCGGATCCCGACCCAGCAGAGAATCCCGTACACAGCCCCCTACGATATAGGCCTCATAGCCTGCCTCGTGCAGGGTCTGCAGGATCTTCGCCGCTGCCGGCGGCATCTCTATTTTTATGGCTGAAAGTGGGCTTTTCTCTTTTTCCCTGCTCTGTATTTCCATCCGATCTGTTATCTTGCTTTCTTTTGCTGCTGTGTCCGTTTCATGCCTGTCGCAAGTTCAGTGCTCTGTCCGTGTGCAGGATATTTACTGCGCTTCTACCACAGCCAGTGTCTGCTGGGCGATGGAGAGCTCTTCATTGGTGGGAACCACCATGGTGACCACCTTATCCTCCGGTGCGGAGAGGATCACTTCCTCACCGCGGATCTTATTGCGCTCCGGATCCATGCTGGTGCCCAGGAAGCCGATGTACTGTGCGATTCTTGCTCTGACTTCTGCATTGTTCTCACCGACACCGGCTGTAAAGACGATCACGTCCACGCCGTTCATGGCTGCTGCGTAGGCGCCGATGTACTTGCCTACGGTATAGGCATAGGCTTCCAGTGCCGTATCTGCCATCTCATTACCAGGTGCTGCCTCTGCCAGATCACGGAAGTCATTGGAGAAACCGCCGGATAAGCCCAGCACACCGGACTTCTTGTTGCAGATGTCGATGACATCCTTGGCGGTGACGCCCAGCTTGTCAGCCAGATAGGTCACGATCGCCGGATCGATATCACCGCTTCTGGTGCCCATGATCAGACCCTGCAGAGGCGTAAAGCCCATGGAGGTATCTACAGACTCTCCGTTCTTTACGGCACTGACGGATGCACCGTTGCCCAGATGGCAGACGATGATCCTTAAATCCTTCCGGTCCTTGCCCAGGATCTGCGCGGCCCGCTTGCTGACAAAGTCATGGCTGGTGCCGTGGAAGCCGTAGCGGCGGATCTTGTAATCTTCATAATACTCATAGGGAAGTGCATAGAGATATGCTTTCTTCGGCATGGTCTGGTGGAAAGCGGTGTCGAAGATCGCCACCTGCGGCACGCCGGGTGCCTTTTCCTGGCAGGCTTTGATACCGATGATGTTGGCCGGATTGTGCAGAGGCGCCAGCTCGGAGCATTCCTCAATAGCCTTCATAACTGCGTCGTCGATGAGCACGGCCTCGTGGAAAGTCTCTCCGCCGTGTACCACACGGTGTCCCACTGCGCCGATCTCTTCCAGAGAGCTGATGACGCCTTCCTCGGCATCTGTCAGCTTGTCGATGACTGCGCCGATAGCCTGGCTGTGATCCGCCATGGGGATCTCGGTCTTCTTCTTTTCACCGCCCTTGGCCTGGTGTGTGATGGCGCTTCCTTCCCCGCCGATCCTCTCGCAAAGCCCCTTCGCCAGAACCTCCTCGCTCTCGCTGTCAATGAGCTGATACTTTAAGGAAGAGCTGCCGCAGTTGATCACTAAAATATTCATCCCTACTCCATTCCGCAGACACCGCTGCTATACTGTTTATTTCGGTAAAGTGTACTATTGCCAATTATCATGTTTGATTTCACAAGCCAGCCGGACGAGCGAGCGGGGCAGCAATATTAATATGCCTTGCCCCAGTAAACCATTTTGGTAGCCGGCTTGCCGCAGCATACGCAGGTATCTGCGATATGCTCCTGCTGGTAGGGAATGCAGCGGCTGGTGACACCGTACTTTTCCTTGATCTCATCCTCGCAGGCTCTGTCGCCGCACCACATAGCCTTTACAAAGCCGGTCTTCTCCTCAAAGGTTTGGCAGAATTCGTCTCTGTCCTTCGCGCTGTAGGTCTTGCTGTCCATCAGTGCCTTGGCGCGGTCGTACATATCCTGCTGGATCTGCGGCAGGAGCTTTTCGATGGTCTCTGCCAGCTCTTCCAGCTTCACTTCCATCTTTTCTCCGTTGTCGCGGCGCACTACCATGCAGACACCGTTTTCGATATCACGAGGGCCTACCTCTACACGCACCGGAATGCCGCGCATTTCCTGCTCAGCGAACTTAAAGCCCGGGCTCTTGTCGGAGTCATCTACCTTCACGCGGAAGTTGGAGAGCACTTCCTTGAGCTCGTAAGCCTTTTCCATGACGCCGGCCTTGCGCTGCTGGATGGGAATGATGCATACCTGCACGGGAGAGATTCTGGGCGGTACTACCAGGCCTCTGTTGTCGCCGTGCACCATGATCATGGCGCCGATGACACGGGTGGTCATGCCCCAGGAAGTCTGCCATACGTATTTTAGCTTATTGTCCTTGTCGGTAAAGGTGATGTCATAGGCCTCTGCGAACTTCTGTCCGAAGAAGTGGCTGGTGCCGGACTGCAGGGCACGGCCGTCATGCATCAGCGCCTCGATGGTGTAGGTGGATTCTGCACCGGCGAATTTTTCCTTATCTGTCTTCTGTCCCTTGATGGTGGGAATCGCCATGTCCTCTGCCAGGAAATCGGCGTAGACATTCAGCATCTGCTGGGTTCTCTCCTCAGCCTCCTCCTTGGTGGCATGGATGGTATGACCCTCCTGCCACAGGAACTCTCTGGAGCGAAGGAAAGGACGGGTCTCCTTTTCCCAGCGGACGACAGAGCACCACTGGTTGTACAGACGGGGCAGATCCCGATAGGACTGCACATCATCCTTATAGAAATCGGAAAACACGGTCTCAGAGGTGGGACGTACGCAGAGTCTCTCTGTCAGGGGCTCGGTACCGCCGTGGGTCACCCATGCCACCTCCGGCGCAAAGCCGTTTACCAGCTCCCCTTCCTTAGCCAGCAGGCTCTCCGGGATCAGCATGGGCATGTAGACATTCTGGACTCCGGTGTCCTTGAACCGCTTGTCCAGGTGGCTCTGAATTGCCTCCCAAAGTGCATAGCCGGCGGGCTTAAAGATGGTGAATCCCTTGATATGGGAATACCCGATCAGCTCTGCCTTTGTGCATACGTCTGTGTACCACTGTGTGAAATCCTCATCCATGGAGGTGATTTCAGCTACCAGTTTTTTCTGCTCTGCCATTACATTTGTCTCCTTATTGCTTATTCATCCTGATGAGGTGCACTACTCGACAGTGACACTCCATACATTCTCATACTTCTCCCCTGCATTGATATGCAGCAGATCTTCCTGCTTTTCGAAGTCCTCGTCGGTCTGGTCCCAGCCGGGCAGGGTGGACCAGGGTTCCACGCAGACATAGGGCGCATCGGTCTTTACCGCATGCCAGAAGCCCACATAGGGCATCTGCGGGAAATCCACCGTCACGCTTCTCTTTCCCTTCGGGGAATATACCTTAACGCGCCGGGGCATATTTTTCAACACTACCGCATCATTGTCAAACATAGAATGCACCAGCGGGATATAGCAGCCCTCCTGCAGGGGATAGGGCTCGTAGCCGTCCGGCAATGTCCGCTCCGACATGTGTACTTTCTGAATGACGGAAGGATCCAGCACTGTGCTGCCTTTCTCTCCGGGAGCCTCCTTCGGAAATTCCAGCCGGTATTCCTCAAAGGTCAGTCCCTCTTCCATGGGCACGAAAAATCCGGGATGACCGCCTACGGCAAAGTACATCTTTTTATCATCCAGATTTTCCACCAGGTAGGTCATCTCCAGGCGATTGCCCAGAAGCCGGAACCGAACAGCAAAAGTGAAGTGATAGGGGTACTGTCTGTAGGTCTCTTCGCTGTCCTTGATCTGAAAGGTGACCTCGTCATCCTTCTCGTCGATCACGGCAAACTCGGTATTTCTGGCAAAACCGTGGCAGCCGATCTCATAGCTTTCTCCGAAGAGGCGGTACTTCTGATCCTTCATTCGACCCACAAAGGGAAACAGGTTATAGGCTCTTCCTTTCCAGTAAGCAGGGTCTCCCTGCCAGAGATACTCATGCCCCTGTGCATCCTTAACGGATTTCAGCTGTGCTCCCATCGTCTCTATGGAAACAGTCAGTCTGTCATTGGAAATAGTTCTGATTCCCATAATGATCCTTTCTGCCGGCGCCCCGCGGCGGCTCGTGCGTTCTCTGCATGCAGCGTTTCTGCCGCAGACTCCATTCCATTTTACACACTTTGTCCCCTTCATACAAGCCAAACAGCCATGTAGCCCTTGCCTTTTTCTTCCCTTACGTGCATACTGATACTTGTGTCCGTATGTAATACTTTCCGGTTATTTTTATACCGAGGAAGGAGAAGGGCACGGCAGTTCCTTTTGTTTCAGTTCTTTTTCATCATTTCTTATTTGGAGGGAAACACCAATGGAAAAATTTTTCAAGCTCAAGGAGAACGGCACCACTGTGCGTACCGAGATCCTGGCAGGTGTCTCGACGTTCATGACGATGGCTTACATCATCGCCCTGAACCCGAACCTGCAGACCAATTTTGCCTCTGCTGACTGCGGCGGCCAGACACTGTGGAATGCTGTCTTTTTAGCCACTGTGCTCTCTTCTGCCATCGGCACTATCATCATGGCGCTTCTGGCCAATAAGCCCTTCGCCATGGCGCCCGGCATGGGACTGAACAGCTTCTTCGCTGTGGTGGTCACCAATATCGCCGGCCTGGCAGGCATCGCTTATACCCAGGCCTTCAATGCCGCACTGTGCATTATCCTCATCGAGGGTATCGTCTTCATCATTCTCTCAGTGCTCAGCATCCGTGAGAAGATCGTGGATGCGATTCCCGTAGGTGTCCGGATGGGCATCTCCCCCGCTATCGGCATCATGCTGATGAACATCGCACTGGGATCCAACGCCGGCATCTATACCGAAAACGGCGGTCCCTACTACATGCTGAAGGATTTCTTCGGCAACCTGAATTCCACCGTCACCTACAATACCATGGGTGCCGTGGGCTATACCCAGATGGTTTTATATGTCATCACCACCTTCGTAGGTGTGCTCACCATCTTCATCATGGCCAACAAGGGATTCAAGAGTGCCGTGCTCATCGGTATGCTGGTTTCTTCTGTAGTTTACTGGATCGGCGGTTTCATGTTCCTGCCTGACTTTGCACCTTTTGCTTCTCTGGCGACTTCTTCTTTCCTGCCGCCTTTCGCAGACATGTTCAATACCACCTTCCTGAAGTTTGACTTCCAGACCTTCTTCAGTATCGGTTGGTCTACCGCCATTATGCTGATCGTTACCTTCTGCATGATCGACATGTTCGACACCATCGGCACTCTGGTAGGCACTGCAGGCCGCGCCGGCATGCTGGATAAGGACGGCAAGATGCCGCAGATGAAAGAAGCACTCCTCTCCGATGCCATCGGCACCGTATGCGGTTCTGTGACAGGTACCTCTACCATCACCACCTTCGTAGAGTCCGCTGCCGGCGTAGAAGCAGGCGGCCGTACCGGTCTTGCCAGCCTGGTTACCGGTCTCATGTTCCTGGCATGCATGTTCTTAGCTCCCATTGCTGCCCTGATCCCGGCACCGGCTACCTCCGCTGCTCTGCTCTATGTGGGCATCATCATGATCGAGGGCCTTAAGAATATCGACTGGAATAAGATCGATCAGGCTGCTCCCGCTGCCCTGATGCTGATCTTCATGCCTATCTCCGGTTCCATCGGTCACGGCATCGGCATTGCGCTGATCTCCTACTCCGCTATCAAGCTCTTCACTGGTAAGGGCAAGGAGGTTTCCGCACTGACTTATGTACTGTCCGTGCTCTTCCTGATCAAGTTCTTCCTGGTTGCCTGATCCTTTCGCAGCCAAAAGTTCTTTCGTATGATCGGATTTTCTGTCCGTCATTTCGTACCAAAATCTGTCCTGCAGTCTGCGCGGCATTTGCTCACAGGCTGCAGACATACAAAAAGCGCAGGATCTTCTCTCTTCCGAGAGACAGATCCTGCGCTTTTCTTTTCAAATTCGTATCTGTTTAGCCCACATCTCGAATTTGCTTTGCAAATCCTCGATGTGGCTGGCCAGAGGCGCTCCGCGCCTTGGCCGCCTGCCAATTTCAAACGT
>CAVKQI010000059.1:0-15323 GCA_963658405.1 bacterium
GATGCGAGTTAAGGGCCGGCCATCTGCAGGCAAGAGGCGAACCTTAGCAAAACGGTATGCGATGCAACTGATGCGAACCATCTGCGCCGGCTTGCGGCATGATCGGGTAGATATAATGATGAACAACACGAGGTGAACATGTCAAAGAAACAGGCAGCATCCGCTGCAATCTTCATAGCGCTCTTTTTGACCCTCCTGGTCATGGTGACCTACTGCCTTCGCACCAACGGCTCCGTCAAGGACCGCTTCGTGGGCTTTTATGCAGAGCCGAAAAACACCATAGATACCATCATGATCGGTTCCTCGCCCGTCTTCCCCTACTACGTGACACCCCAGATGTACGGCGAAGAAGGCCTCGTCTGCTACCCCCTCTCCACGAACCTCCAGAGACCTGTAGCCCAGCTCTACCTGACCAAAGAGGCGCTGAAATACCAGAGCCCCTCCCTGCTGATCTACGAAGTGCGGATGTATACCGGCAGAGAATCGGACATGACCAACAACATGGCCTATACCAGAGGCGTCACCGACAATATGCGCTATTCCCTGAACCGCCTGGAGACCATCAACGCCATGGTGACGGACGACCTGACGGCAGACGATACGGAGCGCTATACCTATTACTTTGACATCTTCAAATACCATTCCAACTGGAAGACACTCTTTCTGCCCAGCCAGCTGCGGACAGCCCTCTACGCCTGGCCGGATGCCATGAAGGGGTATGAGAGCACCGACGAAGTGGGGCCCTGCACCCTGCAGGACTGGTCCGGGGAGACAGAGACGACCCCGATCCCGGAGATCCAGGAGCAGCACCTTACGGAGCTGATGGACTATCTGGAGGAAAAGGGGCAGAACGCCCTCTTTATCGTCTCCCCCTACCTGCATACCCAGGAGCAGGCACAGATGTTCAATTATATCGGGGAGAAGGTGAGTGCCAGAGGATTTGGTTTCCTGAACCTGAATCAGTACTATGAGGAGATCGGCATAGACGGCGACCGGGATTTCAATGATTACGGCAACCACACCAATGCCTCCGGCGCGCAGAAGGTAACGGCCTTTTTTGAAAACTATCTGAAGGAAAACTACGACCTGCCGGACAGACGGGGAGAGGATAGCTATGCTTCCTGGGAGAAGGCCTACGAAAAGTGGCAGCAGGTCTATGCAGAGGCCATGACAAAGATCGATGAACGGATAGCCGACAAAGATTACGCGCAGCTCGGCACCGAAGAAGAGTAGACAGGAGGAGCCCCATGTGCGGAATAGCGGGTTTATGTCATTTTAAGGATCCTGAAAAAAATATGGAGCGCATGAAGCAGCGGATGATCCACCGCGGACCGGATGCCGGAGGGACATGGCTTTCGGAGGACGCAGAGGTCTGCCTTGGCCACAGACGCCTTTCCATCGTGGACCTGTCGGAGGCCGGGGCACAGCCCATGACATCTCACAGCGGCCGGTATGTATGCGTCTTTAACGGCGAGATCTACAATCACCGGGACCTTAGGAAAAAGCTTCTGGCGGAGAAAAAAGTGACGGCCTTCCGGGGTACTTCGGACACGGAAGTGCTGCTGGAGTCCTTCGAGGCCTATAGTATAGAGGAGACGATCCGGCAGTGCAAGGGCATGTTTGCCATCGCCCTCTTTGACAGGGAGACAAAGACCCTGACCCTGCTGCGGGACCGCATCGGTGAAAAGCCCCTTTACTACGGCTTTGTGCGGGGCAGCTTTGTCTTTGCATCGGATTTGGGATGCATCACCGTGCTGGAAGGCTTTGACAATCCCATTTTTACGGATGTGCTGGATATCTACTTTGCCCACGGCTATATCCCGGCGCCCTATACCATTTATCAGAAGATATGGAAATTAGAGCCCGGAAAGATGCTGACCATAAAGGCTCCCTTTGCCGAAGGGACGCAGGAGAGCAAAGCCTACTGGTCATTAAGGGAAAAGGCCAAGTACGGCCAGTCCCATTTATTTACCGGCACCAGAGAAGAAGCAGCGGATGAGCTGGAAAGACTCCTGCGGGCCTCTATCCGGGATCAGATGGTGGCGGATGTGCCGGTAGGCGCCTTTTTATCCGCCGGCATCGACAGCAGCACCGTGGTGGCCTTGATGCAGCAGGAGAGCGAGCGGAAAGTGCGCAGCTTTACCATCGGCATGGAGGATCCTAAGTACAATGAGGCCGTCTATGCCGGCGAGATCGCAAAGCATCTGGGCACGGAGCATACAGAGCTCTATATCACGGAAAAGGACGCAAAAGAGGTGATCCCGCTGCTGCCGGCCATGTTTGCAGAGCCCTTTGCGGACAGCTCGCAGATCCCTACCTACCTCGTGAGTAAGATGACCAGAGAGCATGTGACCGTATCCTTAAGCGGCGATGCCGGAGATGAGCTTTTCTGCGGTTATACCTCTTATGCCGGGGCGGAGCGCATGTGGAATATGGTGCGCCGCATTCCGGGCGGGATCCGCAAGCCGGCGGCCGGACTGCTGCTGCACTCGCCCCTTCGGGATGACATCAAGTGGCGTTCCAGAGGCATCCGCCTGGCAGCGGACTCCCCGGAGGACATTTACCGGGTCAGCTACGAGACCGATCCGCTGATCGGCCGCATCGCCCGCCGCCATACGCAGATTCCCTATGCCTATACGCAGCTGGGACCGGATGAGACCGGCGAAGTAAACCACGACATCATGCTGATGGATATGAGCATGTATCATCCCGATGACATTCTGGTAAAGGTAGACCGGACGGCCATGGCTGTCTCTCTGGAGACCCGTGTGCCGCTCCTTGATAAGGATGTGGTGGAATTTGCCTGGACCCTGCCCATCGACTATCTGCGGGCAGACGGCGTGGGCAAGCTGGTTCTTAGGGATGTGCTCTACCGCTACGTGCCAAGGGAGATGATGGAGAGACCCAAGAAGGGATTTTCCATTCCGGTGGATCAGTGGCTTCGAAAGACGGATCTGCGGGCATGGGCAGAGGGGCTGATCGAGAGAAATAAGCTCGCCGCCCAGGGATTTCTGGATCCGGACGTGGTCTGGAAGATCTGGAACCGCTTTATGGAGACCGGAGAGTGGTTCGTGCAGATCTGGTATATTCTCATGTTCCAGGCATGGCTGGAGACGGAGTATAAAGGCACCCTGTAAAGTCACAGCATGTTGCTTTGATGGCAGACGGGAATCTGAAATTCCCGTCGCCTCTTCGCAGCGTAGCTGCTCAGAAAAGAGGTCAGTGCGAAAGATCTGCTCGATAGCAGCTCTTTCGCACGGCAGCATGCTCCCTGTGGGAGCACGTTGCTTTGATGGCAGACGGGAATCTGAAATTCCCGTCGCCTCTTCGCAGCGTAACTGCTCAGAAAAGAGGTACGGCATGATCGTGATCCGCATGTCGGGGGGACTCGGCAATCAGATGTTTCAATATGCCCTTTTCATAAAGCTGCAGGCACTGGGCAGGCAGGTCTGCTTTGACGACTGGTCGGAGTATGACCACCAGTCGGAAAACGGTGTGCGCCGGCCGATCCGCCTGTCCGTATTCGGCATCGACTACCCAAGGGCTGATCAGGAACAGGTTCGGGATCTGACGGATGCCCGGATGGATATAAAGAGCCGGGTCCGCCGAAAGCTCCGGGGCAGGCATTCCCTGGAAAAGCACGACCGGGATCTGGTCTTTGACCCTTCCTTCTTAGAGCAGGAGGAGGGGTATTTCTGCGGCTGCTTTCAGTCGGAAAAATATTTTGCCGATGTCAGAGAGAAGGTAAAGGAAGCTTTTACATTCCCGGAGGCTATCTGGCAGGAGGAGCCGGAGCGGGCGGCCATGGCGGAGCAGATGCAGAGAGAGGATTCTGTGGCGGTGCATCTGCGCTTCGGGGATTATCTGGATAAGGCGGAGACCTACGGCGGCATCTGCACCCCGGCCTACTATGAAGGGGCGGTCAGACAGATGCGGGAGAGACTGGGGGAGAAGGTACACTTCTATGTCTTTTCCAATGATGAGGAAAAGGCGGCGGCCTGGATCGCCTCCATGGAAGACGACAGAAGGAAAGCGGAAGCAGAGAACGCTGAAACAGGAAAAACAGAAACAACAGAAATAACAGAAACAGAGGACGATGGGAGAGCATCTGCCGTCTTTACGCTGATCCGGGGCGCTGATGAAGATCACGGCTACCTGGATCTGGCGCTGATGACAAAGTGCAGACATCATATCATCGCCAACAGCAGCTTCAGCTGGTGGGGCGCCTGGTTAGCAGACCATCCCGGTCAATTGGTCATTGCGCCTTCCCTCTGGCTCCATATTCCGGACGGCAGCACCCTGGCTGCAAGGGATATCTTTACCCCGCGGATGCTGCGGATCAACGGATCCGGGGAGCTGGTCTTTGCGCCGGCAGAGGAGACGAAGATTTCCGGGAAAGAGCGGGAGAAGCGAAGCGAGCCGGAGGCAGCACAAAGTAGCCGGGGACAGCAGTCCGCCGTTGAGGGACAGCAGTCCGCCGTTGCCGATAGCCTTCTGCATGCATACAGACCGCTGGTTTCTGTCATTGTGGCGGCCTACAATGTGGCAGATTATCTGCCTCGGGCCTTTTCTTCTCTGGAACGTCAGACCTATGAAAATCTGCAGATCCTGGTGGTGGACGACGGATCTACAGACGGCAGGACCCCGGCGCTGTGCGATGCCTTTGCCGCCCGGGACAGCCGCGTACAGGTGATCCATAAAAAGAACGGCGGTCTCTCTGATGCCAGAAATGCAGGCCTTGAAAGGGCAACGGGCGCGTATATTGCCTTTCTGGACGGGGATGACTGGTATGAGCCGGCTATGATCGAGGCTATGGTCATCGGATGTCTTTTGGGCAATGCCCAGATCGCCGTGGTGCGCTATGATCAGGTGCGGGACGGCGTATCGGAACAGAATGCCGCGGATCGGGACGCTGTGAATCAGGACGCCGCGAATCGGGATGCCGCGGATCAGGATGCCGTGAAGCAGGATGTCGGGGTGAATGGCAAAGCCCGGGAATTGCCCTGCATTGACGCCATTCTGGACAGAAGTGTATTATTAAATCAGCAGCAGGCGCTGCGGATCTATACCGGTGGAGATGACCGTATCATCATCTATAATTCCGTCTGGAGCAAGCTTTTTAAGAGAGAGATCATCGAAGAGCTGCGTTTCCCCACAGGGAGAAACAGCGAGGATATCATTTTTACAGCCAAGGCCTTTACGGCCATGGAAAGACTGGTATATCTGGATACACCGCTTTATAATTATGTCCTGGACCGGGCCGGCAGCATCATGAATGAAAAGATGGGAGAGCGCCGGTTTCGGGATGAGCTGCCCTTCTGGAGGGAGCAGATCGACTGGTTTGCATCCTGCGGCATGGAAGAGATCGCAAAGAGAGCGGCCTACTATTTCTACAGACGGCTCCTGTTTTATGATCTGGAGTTCCGGGCAGACCCTTCCATGGCAGACTATGCAGAGCGCCTGGAAAAGGAGATCCTGGCCGAAAAGGAGCAGGTTCTGACTTTATTGGATGAACCCTTTGCCTCCCGGGGTGATAAGGTGAGGATACGGCTCTTTCTGACTTCTCCGGCGGTCTATGCCCGGATCTCGGGTCTGTACGACAGGACGATCGTCAGATGGAGAAACCGGCAGTGAAGAGGTCTGCAGACAGCGGATCTGCAGCGTAATATTTACCCGGCTTTGTCCCGATTTTTCAAAAATCCAGGCAGAACCGGCTGATTGCAAAGAACAAAGGAATAATAGTGTGAAAAATACGCTTGATAGCGTATTTTTCGCACAGCTATTGTGCCGCAGGCGTCACAAATAGCCCGGAACGCAAACCGAATCAAAGATTCGGTTTGCGATTCCTTCGGCGAGGGCGCCTACGGAATGGAGATTTTTATGAAATTAATGAAACGCGTGGGCAGAATACTGACCAAAAAGCAGAAGGGCAACCTGGTGGTGCTCTTTTTCCTGATGCTCCTGGGCGCAGGCATGGAGACCGTGGGCACCAGCCTGATCCTGCCGGTGATCACCATCGCCATGAATCCCAGCTCCGTGGAGACGGATTCTACCTACAGCAAGATCTATGTCATGCTGAACATGCAGGACCCCAAGTCCTTCCTGAGCCTGATCATTGTACTGCTCATCGGACTGTATATTGTAAAGAATATCTTTCTGTACTACATGTACAGAGCCCAGTACCGCTTTATCTACAACGGGCAGTTCAAGACTTCCACCAATCTTTTCAAGGATTACGTGACCAGGCCCTATGAATTCTACCTGGATGCCAATACCCCGGTGATCATGCGGCATATCTTAAGCGATGTGAACGGCGTCTACAATATGCTGCTGACGATCCTTTCCTTCTGCACAGAGGGGATCATCATGGCGGCCCTGATCGTGCTTTCCATCGTATTAAATCCCCTGATGACCGTCATCATGGGAACCCTGATCGGCATCATCATCGTGGTCAATAAAAAGGTCATGGGACCGGTGCTTCGCCGCTACGGCCACGAGGTGCAGGTCAACAGCGCCCTGAATACCAAGTGGCTCATGCAGGCAGTCAGCGGCATGAAGGAGACCAAGGTACTCAATAAGGAAAAGTACTTTGTGGATCAGTATGAAAAGAGCGCGGAAAAGCTCTGCGACATCCAGAAAAAGCAGAATTCCTACCAGAACATCCCCAGACTTCTGATCGAGACCGTATGCATGACCGGTATTCTGGGCATGGTGGGATTTTTCCTTATGAGCTCCGATGATCTGGCCAATACCATGGGACAGATCGGTGTGCTGGCGGTAGTGGCCATCCGCATCATGCCCAGCGCCAACCGTATCTCCACGTACCTCAACAGCATTGCCTACTATGAGCCTTGCATGGATTCCGTGGAAGAGATCATCGTCCGCAGCAAGGATGTGGACAATGCGGCTATTTTCCGGCAGCGGGGTCCCATCGTGCCCCTGCCTTTCCATGAAAAGGTGGAGCTCACCAATGTCACCTATCGCTATCCCAATACAGAGGTGAATATTCTGGAAAATGCCGGACTGACCATTCCCATCGGCAAGTCCGTGGGCATCATCGGCCCCTCCGGTGCCGGCAAGTCCACCGCCGTGGATATTCTCTTAGGACTTTTGCAGCCCCAGAAGGGACAGATCCTGGTGGACGGTACGGACATCACCACGAATATCATGGGCTGGTATGCCAATATCGGCTATGTGCCCCAGATGATGTATATGCTGGATGACACCATCCGCAATAACATTGCCTACGGTTTTGCACCGGAGGATATCGACGAAGCGCAGATCTGGCATGTATTAAAGGAAGCGCAGATGGATGAATTCGTCCGCTCTCTGCCGGAGGGCCTGGATACCTCCATCGGCGAGCGGGGCGTGCGTCTCTCCGGCGGACAGCGCCAGAGAATCGGCATCGCCAGAGCCCTTTACATGGATCCGGAGATCATGATCTTTGATGAGGCTACTTCCGCCCTCGACAATGACACGGAGCAGGCCATCATGGAGGCTATCGAGAGTCTCCACGGCCGCAAGACCCTGGTGATCATCGCCCACCGGTTATCCACCATCGAGAAGTGCGATGCGGTTTACCGGGTAGAGGATAAGCACTTCGTACTGGATAAAGAGCACGGAAGACAGGCACAGTAAACAAATCCTATCAGAGAATTCGCCTGCGCGAATTCTCTTCAGGCTGCCGCTGTAATGCAGCGGCAGAGAAAGGCTAAGTTTAAAAGAAATGCCTGATGGCATTTCTTTCAAACTCGAATGATGACGTAAACGCCATCATTCGGAATCCTATCGGAGAATTCGCCTGCGCGAATTCTCTTCAGGCTGCCGCTGTAATGCAGCGGCAGAGAAAGGCTAAGTTTAAAAGAAATGCCTGATGGCATTTCTTTCAAACTCGAATGATGACGTAAACGCCATCATTCGGAATCCTATCGGAGAATTCGCCTGCGCGAATTCTCTTCAGGCTGCCGCTGTAATGCAGCGGCAGAGAAAGGTAGATTATGGCAGAATGGAAAAACGGACGGCTTCAGCTTCCCAATGTGACGCTGGCAGCCATGAGCAGTGTTAATATCAGAGCAACCGTAAAGGCACTGGAATACAGCTGTCGGGAAATCGACTTCGGGGCAGTGACCCTGATTACCCACAGAAAGCCCCTGTTCCTGCCGAAGTACATTACTTACCAGCATATCGACAAGATCACGGAGATCGACAAGTTTAACTATGCCATGATCTATGACATGTATAAGTACATCCATACCGATTACATGCTGCTGGTGCATGCAGACGGCTTTGTGGTCAATCCAAAGAGCTGGCAGGATAAATTCCTGGAGTATGATTATATCGGCTCTCCCTTCCCGCTTCCCAAGGATGATTTTTCCTATCGGGACATCCACGGCAATATCTGCCGGGTGGGAAACAGCGTATCCATCCGCAGCAAGCGGCTCCTGGAGTTCCCGGCGAAAACGCACATCCCCTTTGAGGCGGACCACGGATTCTTTAACGAGGATGGATTTATCTGCTGCAAGAACCGGCATCTCTTTGAGGCGGCGGGGATGAAATATGCGCCCCTGGAAGTGGCCATGTACTTCGGGCAGGAGCAGATGCTGCCGGAGTTTGAGGGAAAGGGTATTCGCCCCTTTGTATTCCACAAGTGGGAAGGGACGAATGCAGAGTATCCGAAGTTTAAATAGCTTATATTTGAGGTCAGTGTGAAAAATCTGCTCGATAGCAGATTTTTCGCACGGCAGCATGCTCCCTGTGGGAGCAGACTGCAGGATGGCAGACGGGAATCTGAAATTCCCGTCGCCTCTTCGCAGCATAGCTGCTCAGAAAAGGGGTATATATGATATACGACGCGTTTCAATTTTTTAATGAACTGGACATCCTGCTGCTGCGGATGCGGATTTTGAATGACGTGGTGGATAAGTTTGTCATCAGTGAGTCTACGGTGACTTTTTCCGGGGATCCCAAGCCTCTTTTCTATGAAGAGCACAAGGAGATGTTTGCGGAATTTCAGGACAAGATCATCCATGTGGTGGTAGAGGATACCCCCATGGACTGCGATGCCTTTCAGAGAGACCATCACCAGAAATGCGCCGTGGCAAGAGGACTGAAGGACTGTCAGAATGACGACATCATCATCTTCAGCGACGTGGATGAGATCCCGGATCCGAAGACGCTGAAGGCATTGCTGCCCAAAGTACAGCCGGGCAAGATCTATATGATGGCGCAGCGGCTCTTTTACGGCTATTTGAATCTGGAGGATATCTCCGGCAATAACCTGTCAGTGACCGGGGATTTTGAGGACGTACCCAGACGGCAGTGGCTGGGCACCAAGATCTGCCGCTATTCCCTGCTGAAGACCTATACCACCGAGGAGCTGCGCAATGCCGAGCAGAAGCGTATCGGCGTGCGGGTGGAAAACGGCGGCTGGCATTTCAGCTACGTGGGAGGTCCGGATGACCAGACGGCCGAGGAGCGGATCCGGTACAAGATAAAGAGCGCAGCCCATCAGGAATACAATAACCGGCGCACGCTCTTTGAGGTGGCCAGCAAGCTGCGCAGCAAGGAGGATCTCTTCGGAAGAAATGCCCTGCTGGTGGTGGCAAAGGTCGATGAGACGTATCCGGATTATCTGCGGGAGCATATTGCGGAGTATCAGTCGCTGCTGTACAAGGAGCCGAAGTGGTATGTGAAGGCGTCGGACAAGGTTATGAAGGCGGCGCTGGATGCCAGGGCGAAGGTGTTGTCGCTGCGGCATTGATGTAGTTGACCCGGACGTCATGTCCCGGGACGGTGCAGATGGCTCGCACCGTGCACCGAGTGCCGTTTTGCTAAGGATGCGAGCCATTCTGCCCCGCCCCGGTTCATGACTGGTAGTGACACAAAACGGTTAAACGGGGACTTTGGTAAACGGCAGTACAGAGGAAGCATATGATAGGAACAGAATTTTTGAAGGGTCAGGGTCTTGGTAACCGACTCTTCTGCTATGTGACAGCCAGATGTCTGGCAGAAGATCGAAATACGGAATTTACCACCTTCGGCGGAGAATATCTGCAGGCGGATTTCCTGGCGCTGGACATGGGAAAGGAGCTCTCTGCAGCAGAGGCAGCGGCCATGCATCACTACCACGAGGCAGAGAAGCGCATCTATGTGAAGAATTCCCCCCACGACATGGTCCACGGCTGTTATGTGGCCGGGGCAGATGCGGCTCTTTGGCAGGTGCCGGAGGATACGCTGCTTTACGGCAATCTTCAGGACGAGTCCTACTTTGAGAGGCATAGGGAGGAGATCCGGCAGTGGCTGCAGGTAAAGCCTGAATTTGAGTCTTCGGCATATACAGCGGATGATCTGTGCATCCTGAATGTCAGAGGGGGAGAGTATGCCGAGGATCCGGCACTCTTTCTGCGCAGAAAGTACTGGAAGGATGCCATGGCATGGATGCGCAGGGAAAATCCTGCCATGCGCTTTATGATCGTGACTGACGATGTGACGGCGGCAAACCGGCTTTTGCCCGGCATCCCGGCGTATCACTTCGATCCTGCGGGAGACTATGTGACGGTAAAAAACGCCCGTTATCTCATTGCTTCCAATTCTTCCTTTGCTTTTTTCCCGGCCTATACCAGCACGACGCTGCGAAAGGCCATTGCCCCTATGTACTGGGCACGGCATAATGTATCGGATGGCTATTGGGCTTCGGAGCAGAATATTTATTCCATCTTTACTTACATGGATCGGGACGGCAGGACGTACAGCGCTGAGGAATGCCGGAAAAAGCTGGCCCGCCACGCCTGGCCGCAGACCAGGATGGAGCCCTGGGATGAAAAGGATCCGGCGGTGCAGGCACTGGCAAAAAGGCAGCATTATCAGCAATTGTGCATAAAAGCGCTTCGAAAGGCGCAGCGCATGTGCCGCAGGTAAACAGGTTCGCAGCAGGGAATTTTGCAAAAGCGAATCCCTTTTGCACTGTCATTGCTTTGCAGCAATATAGAAAGGTAAACTCAGGAAATGCCAGAAATATCAATCTGCGTGCCGGCCTATGAGAATGGGGAAGGTATCAGGCGGCTGTTGCGGTCTTTAAAGGCGCAGACCTGTCAGGACTATGAGGTCATTATTACGGATGATTCCGGGTCGGATGCGGTAGAAAAGGCAGTAGAAGAATTCTGCAGAGACAGAAATACGAAATCAGACCGCATCGGTCAAAACGGCGCTGGGCAGGCATTTGCTTCCACGCAGGAAGATGCATGCAGAATCCGTTATATAAAAAATAAAGAGCACAAGGGGGCCGTGGCCAACTGGAATATGGCAATTTCCATGGCAAAGGGCCGCTTTGTGCAGCTCCTTCATCACGATGACTGGCTCTCTTCCGGCGACAGCCTTTCCAAAATGGCGGCGATGCTCAGGGAAGATCCGGACTGCGCGATGGCTTTTTGCGGCAGCGTCCAGGTGCCTCTGACAGAGGAAAATAAAGAGAAGCTTGACCGGGATGCGGCAAGGATCCTGCAGGCGGCTGCTCTGCCGGGCGCCTATACCCGCTGCATGCCAAAGGTGCAGCAGGAGAGACTGGCCCGGGACTGGCGGGCCCTTTTTCTGGAAAATTCCGTAGGGGCGCCCAGCGCGGTGATGGTGAGAAGAGAGAGCCTGGAGCAGGCGCAGATCCGGTATGATGAATCCCTGACCTGGTTCGTGGACAGCGACTATTATATGCAGATCCTGTCCCGCTATCCCCGTTTCGCCATGACCGAAGAGCCCCTGATCGCTATCGGCATGAGTGATGCCCAGCTGACGGAGCGGTGCATTCACAATGAGGAGCTGGTGAGCAGAGAGAGCATCTGCCTGTACAGAAAATTCCATCTGGAGAAGGCAGATAGCTGTTATGAGGACAGACTTCTGCAGATCCTGGCGGAAAATCACATAAAGAGCGAACAGCTCCCCGATGACCTGCACCTTTCCCCGGAAAAATGGAAAAAGGCAAGAAAAGCGCAGAGGGAAAAAGAGAAAGATCAGCGCTATGACACCGCCTGCTATCTGGCCGGACACGTTCAGGATCTGGCAGAGAAAAAACTCACGGAGAGCGCGCCGGGAAGGTTGTTTGGCCGCCTTCGACAGAAGATGGAGAAGCCGTCTCAGTGGATCTACTGGCTGGCGATCACCATAGAGCTGCTGATCGTCGTTATTGATAAGAGCGCTCTTTTAAATCCCTTTGAGGGAAGATTATTTCAGCTGACCTTTCTTTTCTTTGTGATCCGGATCCTGTGTACGGATTACTCCAGACGGGAGCGCTGGTACCTGGCGGCCTTCTGCGTCCTGGGCTTTCTGTCCTGGCGGATCAGCGGACGCAATGAGATCCTGCGGATGACAGCCCTTGTGGCGGCGAGCAGAGGAATGCCCGTGCGGAAAGTCATGAAGTATGCCTTCTGGTTTACCACCGCAGGCTGCCTTGCACTGACAGCTCTTTCCCTAACCGGCGTCATGGGCGTGGTATCTCTGACCCAGGACTTCGGGCGCGGACTGGAGACCCGCTACTGCCTGGGACTTGGCCATCCCAATGCCATGCACTGCATGGTGCTGATGCTGACGATCCTGGGACTTTACCTCTACGGAGAAAAAGTAAAGCCGGTATTTTACGGATTGCTGCTGGCGGCAGATCTGGGACTTTATATGCTGACCAGATCCAATACAGGCTTTGCCATGACAGCAGCGGCCATCCTGGGCTTTTTCGTATTGAACCTGGCAGAGAAAAGAAACGGAAAACGAGCTGCACGAAGCAGAGAATATCCTGAGAACGCCGCGGAAAAAGAGCAGCAGGGCGCTGATGGAAAACAGGAGAAACAAACAACGGGACGGAAGGCAGGAAAGAGACCGGACAGCGCACAGCTTCTGTGCATCATCTGCACGGCAGCGCTGGCGGTCATGCTCCTTCTCTCCGTGCTGGCTGCAGTCTGGGGCTATGAAATTCCCTTCATGGCCAAAGCGGACAGACTGTTAAACGGCAGAATCATTTCCCTGTGGGATGCCACCTTCCATGACGGCACCCTTTCTACCTGGTTCTGGTTTTCCCCAAGGGAAAATGATAATTTCTTTGATATGGGATACGTTCGCCTGTTATACTGGTATGGAGTGATCCCCGGCGCGATCATGCTGGGCGTGCTATTTGCGCTGATCCGGGCAGCCGGAAAGCAGAAAGACCGGCAGGCCCTGTGGATGATCCTCCTGTGCTGCATCTACACACTGGTAGAGGCACATCTGGTATCCGAATATCTTCTGCGCAACTACCTGCTACTGTTGATTGCTATGTACAGTCCAATTATATTTGGCTCTGCAACACAGTGCAGCAGAACGGATCAGTGATTTTGTCATAAACGCAATGCCTCGGGGCGGCGCAGAATGGCACGCATCCTTTGCACCGCGTGCCAGTTTTGCTTAGGCCCGCCTCGCAGTTGGAAGATGGTATCTGACGCGC
Source organism: bacterium (assembly GCA_963658405.1). Taxonomy (GTDB): domain Bacteria; phylum Bacillota; class Clostridia; order Lachnospirales; family Lachnospiraceae; genus CAG-791. The sequence goes on from CAVKQI010000059.1 coordinate 13,460, forward strand.
TTTCAGAGCGCGGCAGATAGGCCCGCCTATCTGAGCATCCCCGCATCAGGCGGGGATGCGAGTTAAGGGCCGGCCATCTGCAGGCAAGAGGCGAACCTTAGCAAAACGGCACAATGTGCACGGTGCGAGCCATCTGCGCCGGCCCGGAGCATGGCCGGGAAGCCAATATATATCGTCGCAGCAAGACACTGCGACATGAAGGGGTAATGTATGAATCAAAAAGTAAAAGTACTGCAGACATACGGCTTATGGCTGGCAGACATGCTCTGCATCTGGATCTCCTACGCGGCAGCCACCCAGCTGCGCTTCGGCCAGACCAGAGACTGGGGTGATAAGACCCTGCACTACATGGTAGTCATCGTCTTTTTACTCTTCTGCACAGCCTACAGCTTCTTTGTGGACTGGAACAGAGACTTCCTGGTGCGAGGCTATTTCCGGGAACTCATGGAAGTGCTCAAATACAACGTTCTCATGGTCGTGGTGGCCGTGCTCTTCGTCTTTTTTGCACAGTGGGCCTACGTACTCTCCCGGAGAGTCTTCGTGTGGTTTTTCCTCTTTAACCTGATCCTGATGGTAGCCGTGCATATCTTCCTGAAGAAATTGCTGCACAGAGTGCTCTCCAATGACCTGTTGGTCTCCAAAGTGGTGGTCATCGCCCAGAGAGATCAGATGGAGGCTACCCTGGACAGACTTCTGGGAAAGATGGACGTGAGCTATCAGATCGTGGCCGTGGTCTATGCAGACGGCATCGGGCAGGAGCATACGGAGGACGCGCAGGGAGCCATTTCCCTGGATGCCTCCTCCGTGGAGATCGATGCAAAGGACAGCGGGGCAGCGGCCAAAGCCGTGACAGAGCGCATTCACGGCGTACCGGTGCTGGAAGGCCTGCATAAGCTGACAGAGATCATGACCCAGATGCCCTTTGACGAGGTCTTTATCAATACCCCGGATATTTCCCAGAAAAAGATGCACAGTGTCATCAACGGCTTTGAGGAAATGGGTGTGGTATGCCACTACAACCTGGAGCTGCCGGACATCGGCGAGGCCTCCAGCAAGGTGGGAACTTTCGGCGACTACTCTGTCATCACTTATACCCGGTTCCGCAGCAGCTATAAGCGCATGATCATCAAGAGACTCTTTGATATCCTGGGCGGCATTGTAGGTGTAATACTGACAGGTGTGATCACCCTCTTTTTGGCACCGGCCATCAAGCTGGATTCCCCGGGACCGGTCTTCTTCTCTCAGACCAGAGTGGGCAAGAACGGCCGCCGCTTTAAGATCTACAAATTCCGCTCCATGTATCAGGATGCGGAGGCCAGAAAGAAGGAACTGGAGAAGAACAATGAGATGAGCAACAACCTCATGTTCAAGATGGAAAACGATCCCCGCATCACCAAGGTGGGCAGCTTTATCCGCAAGACCAGTCTGGATGAGTTCCCCCAGTTTATCAATGTCCTCAAGGGTGATATGAGCCTGGTGGGCACCAGACCCCCGACGGAGGCGGAGTTCGAGCAGTACAATGAGCATTACCGCCGCCGGATAAGCATGACGCCGGGTCTGACCGGCTTGTGGCAGGTCAGCGGCCGCAGCGAGATCACAAACTTTGACGAAGTGGTCAAACTGGATCTGGAATATATCGATAACTGGAGCCTGACCCTGGACTTTAAGATCCTGCTGCAGACAGTAGGTGTGGTGTTCTTTGGTAAGGGCGCCAAGTAGAAAACTGCAGAAAGAGCCGCGTGGCAGTTTTCTGTTATACAGGAAGAGCCACTGCGGAACGGAGAAAGGTATGACGGCAAAGAAAAAGAAGCTGACCGTGGCCATGATCGTGCCCCAGGCGGATGTGCAGGGCGGCATAGCGGCA
>CAVKQI010000060.1:0-15265 GCA_963658405.1 bacterium
AATAAAGTCATACAATAGAAGTAAATATATGGCAGTAGTCCGCCCGGAGCACATATAGTGCCGCAGAGGCTGCGCCGTAAGCGCCGCGGACGGATGAACCCCTGCTATGGGGGCAGGAAACTTACAGGTTAAGGAGGTAATAGTGTGAAAAATACGCTCGATAGCGTATTTTTCGCACAGCTATTTGTGCCGCAGGCGTCACAAATAGCCCTGATCGCAAAAGCAAATCTGAAATTTGCTTTGCGATTCCTCCGGCGAGAGCGCCTGCGGAATGGAGATTTTTATGTTAGTAAACACAAAGGCAAAGGTCGGTGTATTTTCCATCGCACTGGGTGCTTATCTTCCCCAGTTCCCGCAGCTGGTTCCGAATTTTGAACAGCAGTATGCAGATTTCAAGAAGACCCTGCCGGATACCGTAGAGATCATCGACGGCGGCATGGTGACCACCAAGGAGCAGGCTATGGCAGCCGGCGATCAGTTCAGGGCCGCTGATGTAGATCTGGTATTCCTGCAGCTTCTGACCTATGCTACTTCCTATAATGTACTCCCTGCCATCAGGGATCTGAACGTACCGGTAGTCTGTGTCAACGTCCAGAAGAAGCTGGCTCCCGACTATGCCAATACCGATATCCCGATCTGGCTGGGCGATCTGTATGCCTGCGGCGCTGTAGGCGAGGCTGTGGCTGACTTAGAGCGTGCCGGCAAGAGACATGCGGTCATCACCGGTGTCGTAGAAGGCGGTGATCCCGAGGTAGCAGCAGAGATCGCTGACTGGTGCAAGGCTGCCCAGGTGCGCAGACGTTTCCGTCAGACCAATATCGCCCAGATCGGCCGTCCGTATCCCGGCATGATGGATCTCTATATCGACGAGACCAACCTCTATAACAGAATGGGTCTGTATACCAAGCAGTTTGACTGGGAAGATATGTGGGCTATTGCCGACGATATCACCGACGAGGAGGCCATCACCGCCAAGGCACAGGATATCATCGATACCTTCGAGATCGAGGGCGGTGCTTCCGTCGAGGATCCCGATATCCGCGATATGGCAAAATATGTGGTTGCCTTTGAGAAATGGGCACAGGACGAGGATCTGGGCATGATCGCATCCCACTATGCCGGCAAGGCACAGGGTGTGGCAGGCAAGCTGGATTCCATGCTGATCCCCGCTTTCTCCATGCTGATCAAGCAGGGCACCGCCTGCGCTGTAGAGGGCGACATGAAGGTGGCTATGGCTATGTCCATCTTAAAGACCATCTCCGGTATGGGACAGCTCTCCGAGATGTACTCCATTGACTTCCCGGAGGATATCTGCATCATCGGCCACTCCGGCTCCGGCGATGCTGACATCTCCCTGGCCCACAAGCCTACCATGAAGATCGTAAAGGTATTCCACGGCAAAGTAGGCGGCGGCTATCTGACACAGTTCTATCCGCCCACCGGCCCTGTCACCTATCTGGCTATCACCCAGGATAAGGACGGCAAGTTTAAGTTTGTCGTAGCAGAAGGCGAGAACCAGCCCGGACCGATCTTTACCTTCGGCGATACCAACATGCGCACCAAGTTCTCCATCCCCTGCAGAGAGTTCTGCAACAAGTGGTCTGAGGCAGGCCCGACTCACCACATGGCTGCAGCAGCCGGCAGACACATCGACACGCTGCTCAAGGTTGCCAAGATCATGGACATTCCGGTAGATATCATCTGCAGATAAGCGGACGGCATAATTTCCGGCAAGTGATAAAACAGAACACATCAAAGCCCCCGGCGTTTCCAAGGCCGGGGGCTTTTTTAGAGGAACAGAACTTCATAACTGCAAAAAAATACAGCCGCATTTCTGCAGCTGTATTTCTGATCTTATGTATCGATGTGCAACGATGAATACGTGCTCTCCACTATCATCTGGAAGCGATGCCCGACTTTGCGTACTTTTCACCGTTTTATATACTGTCTTTATCTTGAAAGTTTCTGGCTCACCTCGAAGGCATACTCAGGAATATCCTTCGTCATAGCCAGTGCTTCCTCAATGTCATAGTCGATGAACTCGCCGTGGCGATAGCCCACTACGCGGTTGCTCTTGCCTGCGCACAGGATATCTGCAGCATAAGCGCCCATGATGGAAGCATAGTATCTGTCCTTGCAGGTCGGGGAACCGCCGCGCTGCATGTAGCCAAGGATGGTAGCGCGAGTCTCGATGCCGGTAGCAGCCTCGATGCGGCGTGCCATGGATGCGGAATGGCCGATGCCCTCTGCATTGATGATGATATGATGCTTCTTGCCGTACTTACGGCTCTTGATGATATTGTCAATGAGCTTCTGCTCATCGTAATCGTACTTCTCAGGCAGCAGGATGTCCTCTGCGCCGGTAGCCACGCCGCACCACAGAGCGATGTAACCGGCATTTCTGCCCATTACCTCGATGATGCTGCAGCGCTCATGGGAAGTGGATGTATCTCTTACCTTATCAATAGCGGACATAGCGGTATTGACTGCTGTGTCAAAGCCGATGGTATAGTCGGTGCAGGCGATATCCAGGTCGATGGTGCCGGGCAGACCTACGGTATTGATGCCGTTTCTGGCCAGCGCCTGTGCGCCCTTGTAGGATCCGTCACCGCCGATGACCACGATGCCGTCGATGCCGTGCTTGCGGCAGATCTCTGCGCCCTTTTCCTGACCTTCCTTTGTGCGGAACTCTGCGCAGCGGGCTGTACCCAGAATGGTGCCGCCCCGCTCTATAATATCGGATACACTGTGCTTATCCATATCAATGATCTCTTCGTTCAGCAGTCCCTGATAGCCGCGAAGGATGCCCTTTACCTGCAGTCCGTCGTTTAATGCCTTGCGTACTGTCGCGCGAATTGCTGCATTCATACCCGGTGCATCGCCGCCGCTGGTAAGAATACCGATCGTCTTAATCTCTTTTGCCATGACTTTATCCTTTCTGCCTGACCTCTGCCCCCACACTCCGGACGGGCATCTGCATGAAGCTTTACCTATTTTAGCGCAGTATATTTTTATTTGCAATCGCAGGATTGTAAAATATTCCCCGTAAATAAGAGAATTTTACCCTTTCCCATGTACTTTTTACTGTTTTTTTCTTCCTGACCGTGCAGATTTCGGAACATTGCCCACTGCTTTGTCCGGCAACCCTACACCAGGGTCACATTTTCCTTTCCGAACAGCTCTCCCAGCTGCGTCAGCAGGACCTCGTCGGCCTGGACACCCTGTCCCGGCGGCAGAACCTTCTTTGCCCTGGGCTTTTCTATATAGATCACCACCTGGTCCCGGCCTCCGTAATTGCCCACCAGTTCCATAAGGGCACTCTCCTGCCGGTCATAGGTCTCCCTGTCCGGGAAGCGGATCCAGAGCTTTTTGGGCATCTGGTCAAAGGGGATGATCTTCTGCGCGACCACCCGGCCGTCCTTCTCATCCTCCAGAGATACCCGGCCCTCCACGAAGATCTTGCCGTCTTCCTCGATGAGCTGTCCGTACTGCTCATAGGTCTTGGGGAAAACAATGACTTCCACGCCGCCGGTGAGATCCTCCACCGTGAGGAAGGCCATCACCTTGTCGTTTTTGGTATACTTTACCTTTTTTTCTGCCACCAGGCCGCCGATCACCGTGCGTTCACCGTCTCTGGCCAGCGGCTGGTTCGTCTCCTCCTGCAGCATGAAATCCGCTGCCTGGTTGGTGACATGCTTTTTCCAGAGGTCCACATATTCCTCCATGGGATGGCCGCTGACGTAGATGCCCAGCACTTCCTTTTCAAAGGCCAGCTTGGTGCTCTTGTCATATTCGCCCACGGGAGGGAGCTGGATCTCAAACTCTTTTCGCTCCTCTTCGCCCAGCAGGTCAAAGAGGGACATCTGTCCCACCATATTGTCGCGGAGATTCTTCTGGATCTCATCAAAGAGCTGCTCGTAGACGCTCATGAGCTGCCGGCGGGTGGCGCCGAAGCTGTCAAAGGCACCGGCCTTGATGAAATTTTCCAGCACCCGGCGGTTCAGCTCCCGCTCATCTCCCTGCATTCTGGTGATAAAATCCTTCAGATCCCGGAAGGGGCCTCCGGCCTTTCTCTCCCGCACCACGGCGTCGATGACCGGTCTGCCCACGCCCTTGATGGCGGTCAGGGCATAGCGGATGCTTCCCCTGGCCACGGAAAAGCCCGCTTCGCTCTCGTTGATATCGGGCGGCAACAGCGGGATGTGCATGCTGCGGCACGCCAGGATATAGCCGGCCACCTTGGCGGGAAAGTCGATGACGGAGGTCATCAGGGCCGCCATGAATTCTGTGGGATAGTAATACTTCAGCCAGGCGGTCTGGTAGGAAACCACCGCATAGCAGGCCGCATGGGACTTATTGAAGGCGTACTTGGCAAAGTCCATCATGGTATCGTAGATACCGTTGGCCACCTCCGGGGAGATCCCTCTCGAGACGCAGCCGGGCACGCCCTCCTCCGGATTGCCGTAGATAAAGTTGCGGCGCTCCTCCTCCATGACGTACTGCTTTTTTTTGCTCATGGCACGGCGCACCAGGTCGCTTCGCCCCATGGTATAGCCGCCTAAGTCCCGGACGATCTGCATGACCTGCTCCTGGTAGACGATGCAGCCGTAGGTAGGCGCCAGAATGGGCTCTAATTCCGGTGTGGCATAGGTGATGGAGGCGGCATTTTTCTTTCCCTCTATATACTTGGGGATGAAATCCATCGGGCCCGGGCGATACAGGGAAATACCGGCGATGAGATCCTCCAGATTTTCCGGCTGCAGCTCTTTCATAAAGCCCTGCATGCCCCCGGATTCCAGCTGGAAGACGCCGTCGGTCCTGCCTGTGGAAATGGCGGCAAAGACCGCCTTGTCCTCGTAATCGATCCGGTCTATATCAAGGGGCACGCCGGCCGGATTCTCCTGCACACTGCCCGATAAGGCCGGCAGCTCATAGGAAGGATAGGCGCCCTTTGTCTGCTGCAGGGAGCGGTTCACCAGCTCCACGGCATTCTGGATCACCGTCAGGGTGCGCAGTCCCAGAAAGTCCATCTTCAGAAGTCCCAGCTCCTCCACGGTCGTCATGGTGAACTGGGTGGTGATGGAACCGTCGGCCGCCCGGGAGAGGGGCACGAATTCCTCTGCCGGCCGCTGACAGATCACCACGCCCGCCGCATGCACGGAGGAGTGCCGGGGCAGTCCCTCCAGGCGCATGCTCATGTCGATGAGCCGGCGGACACGGTCGTCCTTTTCGTAGGCACTTCGCATCTCCGGGTTCATTTTCAGGGCCTTCTGCAGAGTGATACCCAGCTCCGCCGGCACCATCTTGGAGATGGAGTCCACAAAGGCATAGGGCAGATCCATGACTCTTCCCACATCCCGCAGCACGCCCTTGGCCGCCAGGGTACCGAAGGTGATGATCTGCACCACCTTATCCTTTCCGTATTTGCGCGTCACGTAGTCGATGACTTCCTGCCTGCGCTCGAAGCAGAAATCCACGTCAATATCGGGCATGGAGACACGTTCCGGGTTCAGGAAACGCTCAAAGAGCAGCTGATAGCGGATGGGATCGATGTTGGTGATCTTCAGGCAGTAGGAGACGATGGAACCCGCCGCCGATCCTCTGCCCGGTCCCACGCTGATGCCGTGCTCTCTCGCATAATTGATATAATCCCAGACGATCAGGAAATAATCCACGTAGCCCATGTCCCGGATGACGCCCAGCTCGTATTCCAGTCTTTTCCGAAGGGTCCCGTCATCCTCGGGATAGCGCTCCTTCATGCCGTCGTCGCAGAGTTTATTTAAATAGCTCCAGGAATCATAGCCCTCCGGCACTTCGTAGTGGGGGAGCTTGGTCTCATGGAAGGTAAATTCCACATGACAGCGGTCGGCGATGGCCTGGGTATTTTCCACCGCTTCCAGGGCATAGGGGAAAAGTTCCCTCATTTCCTTTTCCGTCTTTACGTAGAACTGTCCCCCGGGATAACGCATGCGGTCCTCGTCGGAGAGCTTTTTGCCGGTCTGGATGCACAGCAGGATATCGTGGGCTTCCGCGTCCTCGGCATAGGTATAATGCACGTCATTGGTGGCCACCAGCGGGATGTCCAGCTTGCGGCTCATCTCCAGAAGGGCGGCATTGACGGTCTGCTGATCCGGATAGCCGTGGTCCTGGAGCTCGAGGAAAAAATTGCCCTTTCCGAAACAGTCCAGATAGCGAAGGGCTGCCTCCTCTGCTGCCTGCCGGTTGCCGCGGACAATGTCTCTGGCCACCTCTCCTGCCAGACAGGCAGAGAGGGCGATGATGCCCTCGTGGTGTTCCCGCAGCAGCTGCATATCCACACGGGGCTTATAGTAATAGCCTTCCGTAAAGGAGCGGGAGACGATCTTCATCAGATTCTCATAGCCGGTATTGTTTTCCGCCAGAAGGATCAGATGGTAGTAGCGGTCCTCTCCGTCTGTCCGCTCCCTGTCAAAGCGGGAGTGGGGCGCCACGTAGACCTCGCAGCCGATGACCGGATTGATCCCTGCCTCCTTTGCCGCCTTATAAAAGTCAATGATGCCGTACATAACGCCGTGGTCCGTGATGGCCGCTGCCGCCATGCCCAGCTCCTTGATGCGCTTTACGTACTCGCCGATCTTATTCGAGCCGTCCAGCAGCGAATATTCTGTATGAACATGCAAATGTGCAAAAGCCATGGATCGTCCTTCCTGCTCCGTTCTGCCTTGCTTTTCCGGATAATATAGTACAGCCTCTGTCCCGCCGCCTTGGCGCTCTTATGCGTCCCCGGCATTCTGTTTTCCGGTATTTCGGTATTTTATTCTACACTCTTAAGAGATTCCACCATATCGATCCGGGCGATGGCGCTGCGGGCCATGACATTGACCATCAGGGAGAAAACAGCGGTCAGCAGTGCCGCATATACGTAGCTGTGTACGCTGACCGTGCGTCCGAACATGACATAGCTCACCTCCACGGTCGTGATGAGCCAGGCATGGAGAAAACCGCCTGCCACCAGACCCGCCGCGATGCCCAGTCCCGTGAGGACGATGGTCTCCCGGTATACATAGGCCGCCGTCTCTCCGTCCTGGAAGCCCAGGACCTTCAGGGTAGCCAGCTCCCTCTTTCTCTCCGTGATATTGATATTGGTCAGATTGTACAGCACCACAAAGGCCAGGGCCGCCGCCGAGAGAATGATGATGATCACCGAGTAGTTGATGCTGTTCATACTCTCCGTCACCTGCTCTCTGATGGTGTCGATGCGGGAATAGGAAGTCACGCCCTCCAGCTGCATCAGCGCCGTGGAGAGACGGTCTGCCGCCCCATCGGTATCTTCCCCTTCTGCGTAGCGCACCATGAGGATATTCTTCTCCGGCTTTTCCCCGGTGAGCTTTTCGTAGTAGTCCTCTGACATGTAGCAGTAGTGGTATACATAATTTTCCACGATATCCGCCACCGTCACCGTGATCCGCCGCTCATCCGGAAGGCGAAGCTCCACCTCGTCTCCCTGCTTTACCTGCAGCATGGACGCCATCTTTTCCGACAAAAGGACGCCCTCCTTGGGGAAAGTCACTGCCTGCTCGTCCCGTCTGTGGCGAAGGGTAAAGAATTCCCGGAATTTTTCCTCATCATCTGTCACATGGAGATAGACCCGCTCTAAGTGCTCTCCGTTGGCATAGGCATCCGTCAGCGCCTGATAACCGTCGCACCAGGCGGCGACATCGCTGCTCTCCTCCAGCATATCCTCTGCCGCCCCGGTTTCCTCGGCGGTCACATCGTCCGCCAGTCCTACCGTGGCATTGTAGCAGCTGATCTCATCATACTGTTTGGTCAGGATATCAAAAATGGAATCATGCAAGCCAAAACCTGTCGTCAGCAGGGCGGTGCAGCCCATGATGCCGATAACGGTCATCCAGAATCGCTGTTTATAGCGGAAAAGATTCCGCACCGTCACCTTGGTGATAAAGGAGAGACGCTTCCAGATAAAGGGGATATGCTCCAACCACACCCGATGTCCCGGCTTCGGCGCCCTGGGGCGCATCAGGGAGGCAGGAGATTCCCGCAGGGTCGTCATACAGGTCAGCGCCGCCGTGCCGGTGCTGGCCAGCACAGCCATCACCACGGCGATGAGGCAGATCCCCGGCTGGAACCGGTAGGTCATGGCAGGGAGGGTATACATCATCCCCCAGGCGCCGAAGATCACCTGCGGAATGGACAGGCATCCCGCAATGGCGCCCAGAACGCCGCCGGATGCGCTGGCTGCCATGGTATAGCCCAGATACTTGACAGCCACCTGTCCCCCGGAAAATCCCAGTGCTTTTAAAGAGCCGATCTCCGAGCGGTTTTCCTCCACCATTCTCGTCACCGTGGTGAGGGTCGCCAGGGCTGCCACCAGAAAGAAGATGACGGGAAAGACCTTTGCCAGATTGCCCATGCGCTCGGCATCGGACTGATAGCCAGCATAGCCGATATTTTCATTTCTGGTCAGCAGATAGCACTCTCCGTCTCCTAGATCCTCCAGCTCCTCTCTGGCCTCGTCGATCTTTTCCTTCGCCGCAGAAAGTCTCGCCCGGGCCGTCTCCTCGCTTCTCTGATAGGTATGCAGTCCTTCCCGGTACTGCGTCTCCTTTTCCATCAAGGTGCTTCTAAGGGTAAAAAAGGTCAGACCCTGGTCCTTGTACTTCTCATATTCCGCCCAGCCGTCATCCAGCTGCGCTCTGGCATCCGTCAGTTCCTGCTTAGCCTCCTTGAGGCTCTCGTCTGTATTTTCTACCGCCTCCTGATAGGTGTCCTCCGCTTCTGCCAGCTCTTTTTCTCCGTCTGTGCGCAGCTTTTCTGCCCGGTCCGTGGAAAGCTTTTCTATCTGCTCCTGTATCTGCTCTGTAAAGCCGTCCACCGCCTCGTCATAGGCGTCGGTGTAGGCTGACAGCTCCGCTGTATCCGCCAGGGTCAGATAGATATTTGTATAGTAATCATTTTTAAACTCCTCCGGCAGGATAAAGATCACGCCGGATACCTGTCCCGTGCCGATGGAGGAGCTGCCTCTGGTAAGAGAGATATACATGGGACTGTCCACAGAGCCCACGATGGTATAGGTCTTATCCTCCAGGGTATCGTCGCCGGTTCCGCCGGGAGAGACGGTGATCTGATCTCCCACCTGCAGGCCCTGGCGTTCCATCATCCTCGCCTCTGCCGCGCACTCGCCGGGCGCAGAAGGAAGCCTTCCCTCCGTAAGCTTTGGCAGACTGATCTCCTCCGGCAGGGAAAGCATGGAAACCGTGAGATTTTCATAGGTGGCATCCACCCGCTTTTCTCCCTCAGCCTGACGGACGCCTTCTATTTCACTGATCTCCTTCAGGTTTTCCTCACTCCATCCCACCGTAGAGACCAGCTGCAGATCCATCAGATTCTGTGCCTTATAGTACAGATCCGCTGTGTATTCCATGTCCGGCGCCGTGGTACGCAGTCCGGACAGAAAAGCCACTGCCAGCGCGCTGAGCAGAAAAAGAGAGAGAAAGCGTTTCCGGGAGTATCGGATCTCCCGCCTGACATCCAGCAGCAAGTTGTTTTTTCTCTTTTTTCCGGTCATGCTAATCCTCATCCTGAAGAAATCCGTGTCCTTTGCCTGCGGCATCCGTTCCTGTTTGACAGATGCCGTGCGCCGCCGGATAATCCGCCGGACGGATCATCCGGTGCGGCGCCTGCAGCCTCTGCCTGTTGCCGTTCTCTACCAGTTAATCTCCTCCACCGGTGTGGGGTGCTCATTGAACTCTGTCCGGTCTACTCTGCCGTTTCTTACATGGATCACTCTGTCCGCCATGGGACAAAGGGCTGTATTGTGGGTGATGACGACCACCGTCATGCCGCCCTGACGACAGGTATCCTGCAGAAGCTTTAAGATAGATTTGCCGGTGACATAATCCAGGGCTCCGGTGGGCTCATCGCACAGCAAAAGCTTTGGGTTCTTGGCCAGGGCTCTGGCGATGGCCACCCGCTGCTGCTCTCCGCCGGAGAGCTGGGCCGGGAAATTGGCTGCTCTCTCCCGCAGTCCCACCTCTGTCAGCACCTCCATGGCATCCAGGGGATCCTTGCAGATCTGGGCGGCCAGCTCCACATTTTCCAGTGCCGTCAGATTCTGCACCAGATTGTAGAACTGAAAGACAAAGCCGATATCATAGCGCCGATACCGGGTCAGCTCTCTGGTATTTAAGTCGCTGACCACCATGCCGTCCACAGTGATCCGGCCGGCAGAACACTGATCCATGCCTCCCAGCATATTCAATACCGTCGTCTTTCCCGCGCCGCTGGGTCCCACGATGATGACGAATTCTCCCTTGCCGATGGAAAATTCGATCTCATCCACGGCCCGAATGGTCACCTCGCCCATTTTATATTCTTTTGTGACTTTCTCGAAGGTAATGTAATCCGGCTGTTTTGTCTGCATTGTTACCTTTCTCTGCCGCAGCCTGCTGCGGCACCGCGAAGGGAATTTCGCGCAGGCGAATTCCCTGATGCGATCCCGAATTGATGACGTTTACGTCATCAATCGAGTTTTCAGGTAATGCCATCGGGCATTTCCTGAAAACTTTACCTCTCTCTGCTGCAGCCTAAAAATGCCTCTCCGATCAGCAGATCCTCCGGTGTGGTGATCTTGATATTGCGGTAGGAGGCTTCCACCAGCTGTACCCTCCGGTGCAGGAGATGTTCGACCACCATGGCATCGTCTGTGATATGCACACCGGCCGCCAGCAGTGCCTCATACTGCTGACTCATCTTTTCGTAGGCATCCCGGATCATGGGGCCGGAAAACACCTGCGGTGTCTGCACGATCCACACGCTGGAGCGATCCGGCGTGGCTGTCACATAATGTGCAGCATCCGTGAGCTTTACCGTATCCTTGGAGGGCATGCCTGCCACCGCCGCAGCGGTGCCGGGTTCCTCTCTGTCCTGGGCTGTGACAGTGTCATAGAGTCTCTCCAGGGTCTCCTCATCCAGAAAAGCCCTGGCACCGTCATGGATAAAGCAGAAGTCACAGGGCCAGTCTATGACCCGCAGGCCATTGCGCACCGAAAAGCAGCGCTCGCTCCCTCCCGGCGTCAGGATGCGTACCTTTCCCTGAAAACCGCCGTCCTTACAGGCGTCAGCCACCCTTTTCTCTGTAGGCTCCACGATCTGTCTGCGGCAGAACTCTTCCTCTCCCGCCGGCGTCACCAGCACAATGTCCGAGATCACCGGACTCTTTTCCAGCGTTTCCAGGCTGTAGGACAGAACAGGCCGGCCGCACAGCTCCCTATACTGTTTGCGGACCGGCCCTCCCATTCGCGTTCCGCTGCCGGCTGCCAGCAGGATCGCTGTGCAGCGGCGGTACGGTTGTGACTGCGTATTATGATTTTCCATAGATTTTTTCTCCCAAAGGCAGGTTGGGCATGGCATTTAAGTCCATCCCGCTGCGGCTCCCCCTGCGGTACTCATAGTAGCCGGCGCAGCCGATCATCGCGGCATTGTCGGTACACAGGATCGGCGGCGGACAGTAAAAGGAGATGCCGTTTTTGCTGCAGGCTTCCTGCATGGCTGCCCGCAGTGCGCTGTTGGAGGCCACGCCTCCGGCCAATGCCAGCTTTTTAAAGTGATACTGTCTGGCTGCTTCCATGGCATGGGATACCAGCACGTCCACCACGGCCTGCTGGAAGGAGGCCGCCACATCCGGCACGGAAAAGCTCTCTCCTTTCATATCGCAGGTATTGATGTAATTGAGCACGGCGGATTTAATGCCGCTGAAGGTAAAATCATAGGCATTGGCTGCCACCTTTCCTCTGGGGAAATGAATGGCTTCCGGATTGCCTTCCTTAGCCGTCCGGTCGATCTTGGGACCGCCGGGGTAGCCCAAGCCGATGGCTCTGGCCACTTTGTCGAAGGCCTCTCCCGCCGCATCATCCCTGGTCCTACCCAGGATCTCATATTCCCCATAGTCCTTTACCAGCACCAGATGGGTATGACCTCCGGAGACCACCAGGCAGACAAAGGGCGGCTCCAGGGTGGGATCTGCGATAAAATTGGCGCAGATGTGTCCTTCTATGTGATGCACACCGATCAGCGGCTTGTCCGTCGCAAAAGCCAGGGCCTTAGCGGCAGAGACGCCGATGAGCAGCGCGCCCACCAGGCCGGGGCCGCAGGTCACCGCGATGGCATCCATCTCCTCCAGCGTCTTTCCGGCGGTATCCAGGGCCGCCCGGATCACCTGATTCACCCGCTCCGTATGCTTGCGGGAGGCGATCTCCGGCACCACGCCGCCGTAAAGCGTATGGATATCGATCTGGGAGGAGATCTCGTTGGACAGCACCGTGCGGCCGTCTGTCACCACCGCTGCCGCCGTCTCATCGCAGGAAGATTCAATTGCCAGGATTGTAATGGGTTTTTCTGTAGACATCTATTTATCTCCGTAATCGAAATAAGCTGTAATAACGGATTATTCCGATTTTACTTCTCTGTACCGCAGCCTGTCTGCGGCACCAACGTGATCCACTGTGCATGCTGCAGACAGCATCCATGCAGCAGGGAAAACAGCATCGGCTGTTTATTTCTGTTTCTCATCTTCAAATACCAGCTCCGTGCTCTTGCCGTCCTTGCCGGCATAGCTCTCCGGAAAGATCTTGCGCACCGCCGGCATAAACTCCTCTGCCTTGATGAGGGAAGGACTGAAATGCGTCAGCCACATCTTTTTGGGCTGCGCCTCCTTTGCCAGCTGGGCGGCCTCGGTAAAGGTCATATGCTTGTGCTCTCTGGCCTTTCCCAGCTTGTCATCCTCTCCGTACATGCCCTCGCAGATGAAAAGATCCGCTCCCTGGGCATTGCGGACGATGGCCGGGCAAGGTCTGGTGTCCGTGGAATAGGTGACCTTCAGACCCTTTCTGGCAGGGCCCAGCACCATCTCCGGGGTAAAGGTCTGCTCCGGCGTCTCGATGGTCTCCCCCTTCTGCAGCCTGTTCCAGTAATTCTTCGGGATGTCCAGCGACATGGCTCTCTCCACATCAAAGCGGCCTGCCCGCTCCAGCACCATGGAATACCCATAGCAGGTCACGTTGTGATTGACCCGGAAGGCGTCGATATGAAAATCCTTCTCTCCCGGCAGCTCGATGTGCTCCTGCTGCTCATTTAATTCATGAAAACGGATCTCAAAGGGCAGCTCCGGTGCAATGACCCGCAGGGCATTGACCACCCGCTCCAGTCCCTTGGGTCCCACCAAAAGGAGAGGCTCCGTGCGCTCTGCATTCCCCATGGTCAGCAGCATGCCCGGCAGGCCGCTGATGTGATCTGCGTGATAGTGCGTAAAGCAGATCATGTCAATGGGCTTGGGGCTCCAGCCCTTTTTCTTCATGGCGATCTGCGTGCCCTCGCCGCAGTCGATCAATATGCTCTTTCCGTTATAGCGAACCATCAAAGAGGTCAGCCATCTGTAGGGAAGCGGCATCATGCCGCCGCATCCAAGCAGACAAACATCTATCATCTTACACTCCATTCCTCAGCCACATGATCAGCGCATCCTCCTGGGGATTGCGGTAAAAACGCGGCCTGGTGCCCTCTGACACAAATCCTAAGCGCTCATAGAGCCGGATCGCCGGCACATTGCCGCTCCTTACTTCCAGGGTAAAGTCGTCTACACCCTCTGCCCGGGATTCCTCCAGCAGGCGGGTCAGCATCCCCTCGGCTATGCCGCAGCGCCGGTAGACCGGCAGTACCGCCACATTGGTGATCTCCCCTTCTCCCATGATCTTGCGGATCCCGCAGATACCTACAATGCGGTGCTGCCCTATCACTGCTTTTTCCGCTGACACCGTGTCTGTCTCTGTTTCCGCAGATATCTCGATGCCTGTTTCAGCACTTACTGCAGTGGCAGATTGTGCGGACATTTCTGTATACAGTCCTGCAGTTTCCTCTGTCTCCTCTGTTTCCGCTACATAGTAAGTGGCATAGGGAAGCAAAACGGAGGCCTCAAAGGATTCCTTTGACCAGGGATCCGAAAAGCAGACAGACTCGATGGCAGCCGCCTGGGCGGCGTCTTCTTTGGTCATATGTCGGATGTGAATATTCTTGTTCATAAAGCTGCTGTCTTACACTTTCCTTGTCTGAGAAGTATCGATGCCGGCGGCCCGCTCCCGCTCTGCCTGGGAAAGGCGCAGATACTCCGGCCGGAAGGCATCTGCACTGACAAAAGCCTTCTCACCATCCCGCTCATAGAGGGACGCCGCCAGGGCTGCTGTGGTCTCTGCCCGCTGCCTGGATAAATGCGCCGGCGCAAAGCTGTAGGACACCTTCATCTGCTCCCGCAGCATCTCCCCGTAAACCGGCACGCCGTCGCCGCAAAAGATCACTTCCTGTCCCAGGGCATTCAGTGCCTCTGTGATCTCCTCTAAGGCCACCGCGCACTGCGGGCGAAGGACATGCATTTCATACGGGCTGCAGAGCTCCCCTTCATCAGATGACTTTTTCTCAAAACGGTAAATACCGGTATATACCTGCCGGCGTCTGGCATCCATCAGCGGACATACCACGCCCTGCGCGCCGTACAGATTGTAGGCCAGCGCATCTACGGTAGGCACCGACAGAATGGGCTTATTAAGCGCAAGTCCCAGCCCCTTGGCCGTAGCCGCGCCGATGCGCAGACCCGTAAAAGAACCGGGCCCCGCCGTCAAGGCGATGGCATCGATGGTGGAGAGATCCAGATCCATTCTCATTTTCATCTCTTCCATCATGGGCATCAGGCTCTGGGAATGCGTCTTCTTATTTTGCACGCTGCAGACCGCTGTGATGGATCCGTCTTCGTATAATGCACACCCGGCCACCTGGCCGGAGGTCTCTATGGCTAATATCTTCACGATGTACTCCGTTTTCTGTACTGTAATGCCTGCTGTTCCTTCTGTCCCTTGCGAGCACTGCTCTGCATGAAAATGCACCCCTGTGCTCTTCCCTCAGGATACAGGAATCAGGATATGGTGATTTTCCGGTAATCCAGTCCTTTACTTAAGTCCTTGGCAATGGTGATGGTGCGGGTCTCAGGGGGCAGGATCTCCTCGATCAGGTTCGCCCACTCGATGAGGCACACGCCCTCGCCTTCCGTGTATTCCTCAAAGCCGATTTCTTCCATTTCCTCCGGGTCACCTATGCGGTAGACATCGAAGTGGTACAGAGGGAGCCGTCCCTCTTCGTAGATCTGCAGGATGGTAAAGGTGGGGCTGTTTACAGGCTCCGTGATGCCGAGGCCCTCGGCGAAGCCCTGGGTAAATACGGTCTT
>CAVKQI010000061.1:0-15248 GCA_963658405.1 bacterium
ATGTAATGGGATCCGTCCACTATACCTCTCCGGAGCAGGCCAGAGGAGGCTACAGTGACGAAAAGAGCGATATCTACTCCCTGGGCATTACCCTGTTTGAGATGCTCACGGGACGGGTACCCTTTAACGGGGATACTACGGTGATGATCGCCATCAAGCATATACAGGAGCCCATGCCTTCTCCCTGTGAGTTTGTGCCGGAGATCCCCTACAGCGTAGAGCAGATCGTACTCAAGTGCTGTGAGAAGAGCCCGGACAGACGTTATCAGAATATGGGCGAGCTGATGGCAGACCTTCGAAAGTCCCTGGTGGAGCCGGACGGAGACTTCGTCCATATCGTCAATCCGGACGAAGAGTCCAGCACCCGCATGGTGACAGACAGCGAGCGCAGGGATATCCGGGATCAGTACCAGAGAAGGCCGGAGTATGAGGCAGATCCTATGCCGGCCATGCAGGAGGAAATACCGGAGGAGAGGATAGCTGCGGATGCACCGGAGAGAGTGCGCGGTTATCATGAGCCGGAGTATCAGGACGGCCGGGAGACCGCAGAGGCATGGGAGGGCCAGCGCTTGGAGCGCCGGGATCCCTATTATACCGATCACAGCCGGGACAGAAGAGGAAACGGCCGGAATCGGGACTATGAACAGCCCCAGGATGAGCCCCTTCGCCTTCGCCGGGATGTGGACAGACAGTATGAGGCTGAGGATCCCTATGGGGAGGAATACAGCGCAGAGCATGATTACAATCCCGGGATGGATCGGATGACCACCATTCTGGCGGTGGTGGCAGCCATCGTGGTAGGCCTTATCGTGATTTTTGTGGCTGCCAGAAAGATGGGATTTTTCGCAGGCAATACCAGTTCCGCCACGGCACAGTCCGGCATGGTGACGCTCACCGATGTCGTGGGACAGGATGCAGATACCGCCAGGAGTACCCTGACGGCAGCGGGACTGGAGGTCAATATTGATTATGTGACTTCCGATCAGTCCTCCGGCACGGTACTTTCCATGGATCCGGCAGCCGGACAGCAGGTCAGCGCCGGGAGCCGGGTATCCCTGACCGTCAGCGGCGGCGCCGCCAGCGAGGGAATACAGATCCCGGATGTCAGCGGCATGCTGCTGGCAGAGGCGACGGCTACCCTGGAAAACAAGGGATTTAAGGTGAACAAAATGGAAGCGGCAGACGATACGGTGGAGAAGGGAAATGTCATTTCCCAGAATCCGGCAGCCGGATCCTCCGCGCCTTCCGGCACCACCATCACCATTACCATCAGCACAGGTCCTGACACAGAGGGCAAGATCCAGATGCCTACCGTGACAGGCATCTCCGAGGCAGAGGCTACGGCACTGCTGGTGGAAGCAGGATTTGATGCCAGCAAGATCTCTACCACTACTGTCCAGTCCAATGACCCGAATCTCCGCGGCCTTGTCAGTGCCCAGAGCGTAGAGGCGGGCAGCTATGTGGAGGCGGATACCGCAGTGCAGCTGACCGTGGCGGAGGATGCCAATGTGACCTATTCCTATACGGCGGACATCGAGGCACCCACCAAGGCCGAGGATCCCAATTATGTACCGGGTACATCGGTCTACGTGGTGATCATTGCCGCGGACGGCCAGAAGCTCCTGGATACCACCGCTACCAGCTTCCCGGTGCGGGCAGCCTATACCCATATCACTTCCGCTACCGGTACGCTGCAGATGACCTATACCAATACCACCCAGGGCAGTGTGACTACGGACCCGGAGACCGGGGAGACCGTGACCACACCGGGTACATCGGAGCAGAAGACCGTGACCAGATTGCTGACCTTTACTCCTGAAAAATAAGTCCTGCCGTCATTTGAGCCGCAGGCGCCTGCAAAATGGGGGCTACTATGAGAGGCAAGATTATCAAGAGCATAGCCGGCTTTTATGAGGTGCATACCGAGCAGGGCCTGTACCGCTGCAAGGCCAAGGGCGTCTTTCGCGCCCTGAAGATCAAGCCTCTGGTGGGAGACGATGTGGAGATGGATGTGGTGGATGAAAACAGCGACCCCAGAGAGGGAAATGTGGCCGCCATTCTGCCAAGACGCAATCAGCTGGTCCGTCCCAACGTGGCCAATGCAGACCAGGCGCTTCTGGTCTTTGCCATCACCCATCCGGATCCCAGCTACAATATGCTGGACCGGTTCCTCATCACCATGCAGCAGAAAAATCTGCCGGCCATCCTCTGCTTTAACAAAAAGGACATGGCCTCCGAGGAGGAAAAGGAGACCCTTCGTTCCATCTATGAAAGCTGCGGCTGTCAGGTGTTCTTTATCAGTGCCCGGGAAGAAGAGGGCATGCAGGAGCTTCGAAGCGCCCTGCAGGGAAAGACCACCGTGCTGACAGGCCCCAGCGGCGTGGGTAAATCCACGCTGATCAATGCACTGTGCGGCGATGAGAGGCGGGAGACAGGAGAGCTAAGCCGCAAGATCGCCCGGGGCAAGAATACCACCCGACAGGTGGAACTGATCGCGGTGACGGGGCAGCAGGATACCTACGTGGTGGATACGCCGGGCTTTACCTCCTTGTTTCTGACAGATATGAAGGCCCAGGAGCTGTGCGGGTATTACCCGGAATTTGAAGAGTATGCAGGGCAGTGCCGCTTCCAGGGCTGCATGCATCAGAAGGAGCCGGACTGCGCGGTAAAGGCCGCAGTAGAGGCAGGAAAGATCAGCCGGATCCGGTATCAGAATTACAGTGATCTGTATGAGGAATTAAAGAACCAGAAGCCGGTTTACCGATAAAGAGTGTTACGACCCGGATGCCGTCCGCCCCCTCGGCCGGCTGGTTTTGCACATAAAAAAGAAAGAGCTGCACAGCAGCTCTTTCTTTTTTATGCCTGCTCGATGGCGAGCATCAGGTTGGGTACTAACTGTTTCTTACGGGAGACTACGCCGGGAAGCTCTACGATGTCATCCCCCAGGGTGTCGTGTGTGGTGTTGATCTCTGAGCCCGGCAGGGAGAAGGCGGCCAGTACCGCGCTCTCGGAGCCGCTGCCCTTGCACAGCAGGGTGGTGGACTCGGTCAGGATATTGGTGAGCATGAAAAAGAGCATGTCCATCTTTTCCGTCTCCAGAGCCTGCTCCATATAGGGCAGCATCCGGTCCTTGAGTTCGTTTAACTCAGAGGCATTCAGGGATGTGATCTGGCTGATGCCGAAGGAGACCTTGCCTACATTAAAGCGCTTGAAGTCCTGATAGAAGATCTCTGCGTCGCTCTTGTCCTTTAACTTGCTGCCGGCGGCGAACATCTTGATGGCCAGCTGGTCCGGATCTTCGCCGGACAGTTTTGCCAGGTAAAGGGCACAGGACTTATCCACCGGGGTGCAGGTGGGAGAGCGGAAGAGCAGGGTGTCGGAAATAATGGCAGAGAGCAGCAGGCCTGCCGTCTGCTTATCCGGCTCCATCCCGGCCTCCTGATACATCTGGGTGATGATGGTGGCGGTGCAGCCAAGGGGCTGGTTGCGGAAGAATACCGGCGTCATGGTCTCTACGGTTCCCAGCTTGTGGTGGTCGATGATCTCTGTCAGATTGGCATTCTCGATGCCCTCCACGGCCTGGTTGCGCTCATTGTGGTCTACCAGGATCACGTTCTTGCCTCTGGCGCCCAGGAGATTCCGGCGGGAGATCATGCCCTTGTAGCGGCCGTCCTTGTCCAGGATAGGGAAATCACGATGGCGCTTGCTGGCCATGATCTCCCGGATATCGTCCACATTGTCCTCCAGATCAAAGGTGATCAGATCCTTGGTCTTCATAAAGTAGCGGATGGGCATGCTCTGGTTGATCAGGCGGGCCACGGTGTAGGTATCATAGGGTGTACTGATGACGGTGCAGCCGTGCTCCTCGGCCAGCTTCCGGATGGTCAGAGAGACAGCGGCTCCCTCGCAGACGATGATGCAGCTGGCGTCCATCTCGATGGCGCAGAGCTGGGATTCATACCGGTTGCCCAGGATGACCAGGTCGCTCTTGTCGATATACTGTTCCATGAGATCCGGGTTGGCAGCGGCGATTAGAACCTTTCCTTTTTTAAAGACGGCATTGCGGCTGCCTACTTCCAGGGTACCCTCGAGGGTGTCGATGATGTTGGCATAGCTGGTGCGGGCCTTGGACAGGATGCTGCTGTCGTAGATGTTCATGTAGGATTTGGTGATGTCGCCTACAGTGATCAGGCCTTCCAGCACGTGTTCCTCAGTGACCACCGGCAGGGTGACTACATTGGCCTCCTGCATGAGGTTCCATGCTTTTTTCAGGGAAATGTTGCGGTTGACACCTTTGGTCTCCCGGATTTCGATGTCACGGACCTGGGTCTTTACGCTCTTTAGATACAGCGGTGTCTCTGCCTTAAAGTAGGAGAGGACGAATTTGGTCTCCGGATTCAGGTGTCCGGCCCGGCAGGGGACATACTCCTCGCCGGTGCGGCTGTGCTTGTAGCGGGCATAGCAGATGGCGGAACAGATGGAATCGGTGTCCGGGTTGCGGTGACCGATGATGATGGTCTTTTTTTCTTTGTTTTTTTCAGATGCAGCAGATGACATAAAAATATAAATCTCCTCAATATGCAGGGGTAGCCCTGCGGACAAAACCGGGGATCCAGGTATTTCTATAGAAAAGGAAGGATCCCGCAAAGAATATAAAACAGTATGATGGGACATACTGGATGCTGTGTGGTGTTGCAGTATATTTTTTCTGTTAAGAAAATGCTAAAATCCATTTACAGCGCCTACATTATAGCATGATTTTTTGCAGTCATTCCATGGACAAAGGAGCATGTTTGTAAAAAAATACCTGGGATGCCGTCCGGACGCCGGCCGAGGGAGCGGGTCCATTAGGAAAATTCTTGCGTTCCTTCTTGTCTCATATCATAATAATAAGAACACCCCTGCTAAGGGGTATATCGGATTCTCACGTGCCGCAGACAAGCTGCGATAGAAAGGGCAGTTTTCCTCAAATGCTCGATAGCATTTGAGAAAAACCCATGATGTCGTAAACGACATCATGGAGAGATCGCATCGGAGAATTCGCCTGCGCGAATTCTCCTCACGTGCCGCAGACAAGCTGCGGCGGAAAGGAAAGTATGCAGAATATCACAGAAAAGGTTTATTATATCGGCGTCAACGATCATGACATTGATCTCTTTGAGGGACAGTATGTGGTGCCCAGGGGGATGTCTTACAACTCATATCTGATCAAGGATGAGAAGACTTGCATCATGGATGCGGTGGATGTGCACAAGGCTGCACAATGGCTGGCAAATATCGAGGAGATCCTGGGAGATGCGGCGCCGGATTATCTGGTGGTGCAGCATATGGAGCCGGATCATGCGGGCTCTCTGGAGATCTTTATCAGAAAGTACCCGGATACGGTGATCGTGGCCAATAAAAAGATCTTTGAGATGATGGGCCAGTTTTTCCCGGGACTGACGGTGGCAAACAAACTGGAAGTGGCGGAAAAGAGTACTTTGTCTCTGGGCACCCATGTCCTTACCTTTGTGATGGCACCCATGGTGCACTGGCCGGAGGTCATGGTGACCTACGATGCAGCGGACAGGATCCTGTTTTCCGCTGACGGCTTCGGCAAATTCGGCGCGCTGGATCAGGAGGAGGACTGGGCCTGCGAAGCCAGAAGGTATTACTTCGGCATCGTGGGCAAATACGGCAAGCCGGTGCAGATGCTCCTGAAAAAGGCAGCAACTCTGGATATTGCAGTGATCTGCCCGCTGCACGGTCCGGTCTTAAAGGAGAACCTCGGCTATTATATTGGTCTTTACGATACCTGGTCTTCCTATCGGCCGGAGAGTCAGGGTGTGATGATCTTTTACGCGTCTGTCTACGGTCATACGAAGGAGGCGGCTCTGGCGATTTGCCGTCAGCTGCAGGAGGCAGGCGTTCCGAAGGCAGAGGCAGTGGATCTGGCCAGATCCGATATGGCAGAGTGTGTGGAGGATGCCTTCCGCTACGATACCATCGTGCTGTGCTCACTTACCTATTGCGGCGATGTATTCCCCTGCATGAGCACCTTTATTCACAATCTGACAGAGCGGGATTACCAGAACAGAAGGATCGGCATCATCGAAAACGGCTCCTGGGCACCCACTGCGGCCAATGTGATCCGCAAATCCTTTGAAAAGAGCAAGGATATCACCTTCTGCGAAAATACCGTCACCATCAGATCTGCAGTCAATGAGACTTCCAAGGCACAGCTGGAAGCGCTGGCCGGGGAGCTGGCAGCCGCTTATCAGAAGTAGCAGTCCGCCTGCCAAGGATCTCTGCAGAAAACCGAAAAATCTTTAACAGGCGTTTTTCCTGCTAAAGTGCAGACAGGTGTGTCAATAACACTTTTGCCTTATTTGCCGGACGGCGCAGGAGCGGTATAATAAAATACCGTTTCAAAAGTATCAGAGAATCCGTCTGTGCGGGATCAGTCAGAAAAAAGCTTGATACAGTTTCGCTCTGACACGGCCGATGACGCAAACACCATCGGTTCGGGATCATACCGGAGAATTCGCCTGTGTGAGGTATCTATGACAGTAAATGATAAGAGGACAGACCCGGCATACCAGGAGCTTCAGGAAGCCCTGCGGCTGCAGAAGCAGGAGCAGGAGAAACTGGAAAAGATGCTGGAGGAGGTCACACTGAGGAATGAGATCATTTCTTCTATCAGCAAGACCTATCATTCCATCTATCGTATTGATATTCAGAAGGATTTCTTTGAGGAAATCTCCAATGACGATGAGACCCATCGCCTGACAGGTTACCAGGGCTGTGCCACGGAAAAGCTCTACCGGATCTGCGATACCTTGATCGACCCGGAGTTTCGGCCCTTTGTCCGTCCCTTCATGGATGTCTCCACGCTGCCGGACCGGCTGAAGACGGAAGCCTACGTGACCACGGAATACCGGATGTGTGACGGCTCCTGGCACAGACTGCAGTTTATCGAAAAAAAGCGGGACGAGGCAGGCAGAGTGACCCATGTCCTGTGCACCGTCCGCAGCATCAGCGAGATCAAGATGCAGGAGCTGAATCTGGTGGCGGCCGCCGCCCTGGCGAAGCAGGAAGCGCAGATGAAATCCCGGTTTCTGGCATCCATGAGCCATGATATCCGTACACCCTTAAACGGCCTGATCGGCATGGTGGACCTGGCCAATCAATATGAGGATGATCCGGACATGCTCCGGGAGATCCGAAAGAAAGAGATGGAATCTCTGCAGTATCTGGTGTCCTTTGTAAACGATGTGCTGGATATGAATAAGCTGCAGAGTGAGGATACCAAGCCCCAGGAGATGAATTTTGACCTGGTGGATCTTCTCCAGAAAGTCAATCAGAAATATATAATAAAGGCAAAGGAGAAAGGGATCGACTATAAGGTGGAATGGAAGCATGGCTCCATCAGGCATCCCTATCTGGTGGGAAATCCGGTCTACGTGGAACGTGTCCTGGCCAATATAGCAGACAATGCCGTCAAGTTCAGTGAGGCCGGCAGCACCATCACCGTGTGGCTGGAAGAAAAGACACTGCCCGATGACCGGGTGGAGCTGACCTTTTACTGCAAAGATCAGGGCATCGGCATGAAGGAAGAGTTTTTGCGTCATGCCTTCGATATGTTCTCCCAGGAAAAGCAGTCCAGCAGAACGAATTATCAGGGAAGCGGCCTGGGCCTTGCCATCACGAAAAAGATCATGGACAGGATGGGCGGCAGCATCGAGCTCGACAGTGCACCGGGCAAGGGGACTACGGCGAAGATACAGTTTACCTTTGCCATCGGCAGGGAGGATGCGATCAGCAGAAGCCTGGACCTGGAGCAGGTCTCCATTGCGGGAATCCGTGCCCTTGTAGTGGAAGACAATGAGCTGAACAGAGAAATTGCCAGAGCCATACTGGAAAAGAATGGGATCGAGGTCACCTGCGCGCAGGATGGCCAGGAGGCCCTGGAGATCTACGAAGCATCCTCGCCGGGGTATTTCGGCGTGATCTACATGGACCTTATGATGCCGCGAATGAACGGCATGGATGCCGCCAGAGCGATACGGGCGCTGCCCCGCTTCGATGCAAAGAATGTGGGCATTATTGCCATATCGGCCAATGCCTTTTCCGAGGATGTGATCGGCAGCAGACTGGCCGGCATGGATGTCCATCTCGCAAAGCCGCTGGATGAGCAGAAAATGATCCAGGCCCTTCGCAGATGCATGGCGCGGAATAATGCGGATAGACTCTGATGTACAGCAGCAGGTGTATAGGCAGCATTGCATAGGAAAACCGAATAAGAGAACGAATAAGAGAATCAGATCAGAGAATCAGAACAAAAGCTTCAGAGACAATATGCGATGTCTCTGAAGCTTTCTTAGTTAAGCTATGTGTTATCGTAAATGGAAATTGCTGATGCTATTTTACCATAGCAATTTCCAAAAATCGACATCTTTGGAAATATACGCCATAAAGCAATTTCATAAAATGAAAAGAATTGGAATTTGAAAATTGTAATCTACCGTTTTATTGTCAATAGCATTGTCAGCTTTGCTTTTTGTCAGACCATATAGAGCATTCTTTCATAAGTTCCTTGTTGATCAGACAAAATCGGGCACCGGGGAGGATTTGAAACCTGCGGTTTCATGGAGTATAATAGCAACTGCTGTGCTTTCATTGGCACAGTAACCGGTATACCCGGGATTTCAGGTAATGGAGAAAGTACGCATCATCAAAATATGCAAAACATGGAAACCTACTTGATGATGTAAACTTCATTATAATCACATCAGGGAATTCGCCTTCGCGAAATTCCCTTCGCACTGCCGCTGCAAAGCAGCGGCACAGGAGGTAAATATGAAATTAGGTATCGTAGGACTTCCCAATGTAGGAAAGAGTACCCTTTTTAATTCTCTGACAAAGGCAGGTGCGGAGGCTGCCAATTATCCCTTCTGCACCATCGATCCCAATGTGGGCGTGGTGCCGGTGCCGGATGAGCGCATCGTAAAGCTGGGCAATATGTACCACTCCAAAAAGGTGACACCGGCGGTGATCGAGTTTGTGGATATCGCAGGGCTGGTAAAGGGCGCCAGCAAGGGAGAAGGACTGGGCAACCAGTTCCTGGCCAACATCAGAGAAGTGGATGCCATCGTGCATGTGGTGCGCTGCTTTGAGGATCCCAACGTGGTGCATGTGGACGGCAAGATCGATCCCCTCCGGGATATTGAGACCATCAATCTGGAGCTGATCTTTGCCGATCTGGAGGTGCTGGAGCGCCGGATCAGCAAGGTGGCCAAGACCGCCCGCATGGACAAGGAAGCCGGCAGAGAGTATGAATTCTTAAAGAGGATCAAGGCGCTGCTGGAGGACGGTCAGCCCGCTTCTGCTCTGGAGACAGATGACGAGGAGGAGAAAAAGCTCCTGGCAGGCTACAATCTGCTGACGGCAAAGCCGGTGATCTATGCAGCCAACGTGGCAGAGGATGATCTGGCCAATGACGGCGCAGACAATCAGGGCGTGGCAGCCGTGCGCGAATTCGCCGCAAAGAGCGGCAGCAAGGTCTTCGTGGTATGCGCCAAGATCGAGGCAGAGCTCTCCGAGCTGGATGACGAGGAAAAGGCAGTCTTCTTAGAGGATCTGGGACTGACAGAGTCCGGCCTTGACAAGCTGATCAAAGCCAGCTACGAGACCCTGGGACTGATGAGCTTTTTGACAGCGGGAGAGGATGAGACCAGAGCCTGGACCATCAAGATCGGCACCAAGGCACCGCAGGCGGCCGGCAAGATCCATACGGATTTTGAGAGAGGCTTTATCAAGGCAGAGGTAGTAAATTATGAAGTGCTCCTTCGGGAGGGCTCCCTGGCCGCAGCCCGTGAAAAGGGACAGGTAGGCATGGAAGGCAAGGATTATGTGGTACAGGATGGAGATGTCATTCTGTTCCGCTTTAATGTCTGATCAGGCGGCGCCTGCTGACAGGAGGAAATTATGCCGGATATCATGGATAAAATGGATATAGCATTCCCGCACCTGGGGATCTATCTCAAAAACGTGCCGAAGAATATTATGATCGGCAACTTTTCTGTGGCCTATTACGGAATCATCATCGCGCTTGGCATGCTGGCGGGCATCCTGCTGGCGGCGCATATGGCGAAAAAGACAGGACAGAATCCGGATACCTACTGGGATGTATCCATCTGGCTGATCATCTTTTCCGTGATCGGCGCCAGAATCTACTATGTGATCTTTTCCTGGGATATGTACAAGGACGACCTGACCCAGATCTTTAATCTCCGGGCAGGGGGCCTGGCCATCTACGGCGGCGTCATCGCCGGCGTGATCACCCTGACGGTCTACTGCAAGCGCAAAAAGAAACATTTCCTGGACCTGTTCGATACGGCCAGCTACGGGTTGGTGCTGGGACAGATCATCGGGCGCTGGGGCAATTTCATGAACCGCGAAGTGTTCGGCCAGTATACGGACAGCCTCTTTGCCATGCGCATCCCCACGGAAATGGTGCGCAGCAGCGACATCTCCGCCAGCATTGCCGCGCATATGACGGAGGGGACGAATTATATCCAGGTGCATCCCACCTTTCTCTATGAGAGCGTATGGAACCTGGCAGTCCTGACCCTGATGCTGCTCTATTGCAGACACCGCCGATTCCGCGGAGAGATCGGCCTTCTGTATTTCGGAGGCTACGGTCTTGGCAGAGCACTGATCGAGTATATCCGCACGGATCAGCTGTATCTGCCGGGAACCAACGTGCCGGTTTCCTTATTATTAGGACTGCTGCTCTTTGTGACAGCGGTAATCATTGAGATCGTCATGCGCGTTGCCATCCAGATGGGAAAAGTAAAGCCCCTGCCGGTCGGTGCGCCCTGGACGAGTGAGGAAGAAAAAGAGAAAAATTAAATCATGTGTAAGCAGAGAGATACTCTGCAGGGAGAAAGCGATCAGCCGTTACGGCTGATCGCTTTCTAAAAGTAAAGCCTCTGCCGGTGGGCGCACCCTGGACGAGCGAAGACGAGAAAAATTAAATCATATACAAGCAGAAAAAGCGATCAGCCGTTACGGCTGATCGCTTTCTTTGTATTTACAGGGGAAAGGGGCTTTGGCAGAGTTGTTCACAATCCAGCCGGACGAGGAAACGGGTGGCGGATGATATCCGGCGCAGGGAGTTTTGAGCTGCGAGGCGTCCCCAAGCGGACATAGCCGACAGGACCCGCTCCCTCGTCCGGCGTCCGGATGTTAATTAAACAGCAGGCACAGTTTTTCATTTGTTTCAGGAAAACAGCTTGCATTTACCCCATGGAGAAGGTAAGATTAAAATTAATTGTGGGGGAAAGTGGGTAAAAGCTGTAATTTGTGTCAGAAAGTGGTAAATTAGAATTGTAACGGCAGACTCTCTGAAAGGCGGCGAGCACATATGTATATTGGTGAATACAGCCATTCGCTCGACGCGAAGGGACGGATGATCATACCGGCGAAGTACAGAGAGAAGCTGGGCGAGCAGTTCATTATCTCCAAGAGCCTTGACCGCTGCCTGTGGATCTATGATCTGAATGCCTGGGATGCCTTTACACAGAAGCTGACAGCGCTGCCCCATAATACCAGAGAACAGCGGGAACTGGTGAGATTCTTTCTGGCCGGTGCCGCAGAGGTGGAGCTGGATAAGCAGGGCAGAATCCTTCTGCCGGCGAACCTGCGCAGCGCCGCAGGCATCGATAAGGACGTGGTCCTGGCCGGCGTAGGAGATAAGATAGAGATCTGGAGCAAGGAAGTATGGGAAGAGAATATTTCCAGCGACAAGATCAATGAGATCGCCGAGAAGATGATGGGCGAGGGATTTGTATTCTAGCACCGTGAAAGGAGGCCGCCGTGGAGTTTAAGCATACGTCCGTTCTGCTGACGGAAGTGATCGACAATCTGCATATCCTTCCGGATGGGATCTACGTAGACGGCACTTTGGGCGGCGGCGGTCATAGTTTTCATATTGCAGAGAAGCTGACGCAGGGCGGCAGGCTGATCGGCATCGACCAGGATCAGGAAGCCCTGCAGGCAGCAGGCGAGAGACTTTCTCCTTATCAGGACAGAGTCACCCTGGTGCACAGCAATTACGAGAATATAGCGGCGGTCCTGCAGGAGCAGGGGATCAGCCAGGTAAACGGCATTTTGCTGGATCTGGGTGTATCCTCCTACCAGCTGGATAATCCGGAGAGAGGATTTTCCTACCGGGAGGACGAACCGCTGGACATGCGCATGGACCAGAGCGCACCGGTGAGTGCAAGGAATATCCTGAATGAATGGCCGCAGGAAGAACTGGTCCGGATCCTCCGTGAATACGGAGAAGAAAAATGCGCCGTAAAGATCGCCAGAGAGATCATCTCCCAGCGGGAGAAGAAGCCTTTGGAGACTACGGGAGAGCTGGCCGCCATCGTGCGCCGCTCCATTCCCATGAAGATGCAGGAAAAGGGCGGCAATCCCTGCAAGCGTACTTTTCAGGCCGTGCGCATCGCCTGCAACAGGGAGCTGGAAGTATTGTCCGATTCCCTGGATACCATGATTGATCTGCTGGCGCCGGGAGGAAGGCTGTGCATCATTACCTTCCATTCTCTGGAGGACCGCATCGTCAAGAATGCCTTCCGCAAAAATGAAAATCCCTGCACCTGTCCCCCGGAGTTTCCGGTCTGCGTATGCGGAAAGAGATCCAAGGGAAAGGTGATCACCAGAAAGGCCATCCTTCCCGGTGAAGAGGAGCTGGAACAGAACAGACGCTCCGCCAGCGCCAAGCTGCGCGTCTTTGAGAAAAAGGAAAACTGATCGGATCGGAGGATTCGCCTTCGCGAAATGCTCCGCACGTTAGCCGTATATAAACGGCGATATGGAGAAAAACTATGGCAGCAAGAAGAGTGAAAAGAAGCAGTACAAACAGCCGCAGACAGGCAACCGGTTCACGCAGAAATACGCATGCTGCCAGTGCGCGCCGCAGCACCTCCCGAAGAGGAGAGGAGCGGTACGCATCCGGTTTCTATGACGACTACCTCTACGGCGCCGCAGCACCGGCCTATGAGGAGGCAGAAGAGGAGCGGGTAAGCTTACATCGCCGTCAGCAGCCGCCCAGAAGCGGCAGCAGAAGATACGGCACCCACATGAAGGCCAGCTACGTATTTTCCATGGCCATTGTCATGACGGCGCTGTGTGCGATCCTCATTTATTACATTTCTCTGCAGTCCAGCCTGACCAAGTCCGTGCAGGATATTTCCACCCTGCAGAGTCAGCTCAGCGAGCTGCGCATTGCCAACGACGAAGCCTACAATGAGATCGACAACAGCATTGACTTAGACCAGATCAAGTACAAGGCGATTACAGAGCTGGGAATGAAATATGCCAATGAGGATCAGATCGTGACCTACAATAATGATTCGGGCGATTATGTGCATCAGGTCACGGAAGTAAAGTGATGGTATCTCTTACGCCGGGTCGAGTCATCGATCCGGCTTTTACAATGAAGCAAGTGCAGCGGTTTAAGAGGTAGAATTGGATAAAAACAGTCAGAGAGAAAGAGACGAAAAAAGGCGGCAGAAGGACAAAAGGCGCAGATACAGGATCAGCATACAGAACCGGACCAGGCTTCTTTTTCTGTTTGCGGCAGCGGCCTTTGTCGCCCTGGCGGTGCGCCTTTATTTTATCAACAGGGACAATGGGGATGCCTACAAGAGGCAGGTGCTCTCTCAGCAGTCCTATGACAGTGAGACCCTGGCCTACAAGCGGGGCAATATCACCGACACCAAGGGTACCGTTCTGGCCACCAGCACCCAGGTCTTCAATGTCATTGTAGACAGCAAGGCGCTTCTGGCGGATGATGCCTACTTAGAGCCTACGCTGGCAGCCCTGGTGCAGGCCTTCGGGGACAGTATTGACACGGATACGATCCGCGCCTATATCAGCGAGCATCCGGAGTCCCGCTACTATGTGGCGGCCAGAAACATGCCCTATGAGCAGAAAAATGCCTTTGAAGAGCTGGAAAATGACAAGGAAAACGAGAATAGCGGGAATATCCAGGGAATATGGTTCGAAGAGGGCTATATCCGCAGCTATCCCAATGACACCCTGGCCTGCGATGTGATCGGCTATGCGGACAATGACAATAACGGTCATTTCGGACTGGAAGAGTATTACAACGATACCCTGAACGGCAAGACGGGAAGAGTCTACGGCTATCTGGATCAGTCCTCCACACTGGAAAAGACCACCATCGATGCCACCAACGGCAATAACCTGGTGACGTCCATCGATGCGAATATCCAGAGTATCGTGGAAAAATATCTGAAGAAATTCAATGATGAGCATGTCAATAAGGTGCGGGAAGGATACGGCGCCAGAAACCTTGGCTGCATCATCATGGAGGTCAATACCGGCAATATCCTGGCCATGGCCAGCTATCCCAATTTCAATCTGAACGATCCCCAGAATCCGTCCCCCATCGTGGGCATGAACAAGCTGGATGAAAAGGACAATCCCACCGATGAGGTGATGACGCAGGAGGATGTGGACAATCTCTCCGAGGAGGATCTGCCCCGTTACCTGAATGCACTGTGGCGAAACTTCTGCATTTCCGAGGCTTATGAGCCGGGATCCACGGCGAAGCCCTTTACGGTGGCCAGCGCCCTGGACAGCGGTGCCATCACGGGCAATGAGACCTACCTCTGCGAAGGACATCTGAAGGTAGGCGGTGAGACCGGCGCGGATATCTATTGCCACAACCGCTACGGCGACGGTCTGCTGACGGTAGGGGAGGCCATCGAGCGCTCCTGCAACGTGGCGCTGATGGATATCGCGCTGGCAGAGGGCAAGAGCGTCTTCTGCGATTATCAGAAACGTTTTAATTTCGGTCTGAAGACCAATATCGATCTGGCGGGAGAGATACGGACCGCCAGCCTGATCTATTCGGAAGAGGATATGCAGATCACGGATCTGGCGACCAATTCCTTCGGTCAGAACTTTAACGTGACCATGATCCAGATGATCACCGGCTTCTGCTCCCTGATCAATGGAGGCAATTATTACGAGCCCCATGTCGTGACCAAGATCACCAGCCCCAACGGCGCCACCATTGAGAATGTCGAGCCGCGGGTGCTTAAGAAGACGGTTTCGGAATCGGTGAGTGCCAAGATCCGGGAGTACTGCAAACAGGTAGTCACCGGAGAGCACGGCACAGGTAAGACCGCCAGACCGGCGGGCTACATGATCGGCGGCAAGACCGGTAC
>CAVKQI010000062.1:0-15218 GCA_963658405.1 bacterium
CAGATATAAAGAGGAAGTCATGAACGAGAAAGTATTACGAATCGTAGAATATCAGAAGATCATACAGCAGCTGACAGAGCATGCGAACTCCGCCCCGGGTAAGGCGCTTTGCAGGGAGCTGATGCCCCTTTCGAGCCTGCCGGAGATCGAGCGGATGCAGCAGCAGACAGAGGATGCCCTGGGCTTTTTGTTCCGGAAGGGCAGCGTGTCCTTCGGCAGCAACCGGGATTTTAGCAGTGCCTTTAAGGCACTGGCCATCGGCTCCTCCCTGACACCTTCGGAGCTGCTGCACATTTCCTCTTTTCTGGAAAATGTGGCCAGAGTCCGGGCCTATGGGCGAAATGACAAGACCGGCGTGGAGGACGCAGAGCAGAAGGAAGATTCCCTTTTCGACCTCTTTGACTGTCTGGCGCCGCTGACCCAGCTCTCTTCCGAGATCCGCCGGTGCATCCTCTCCGAGGAGGAAGTGGCAGATGATGCCAGTCCGGCCCTCAAAAAGGTGCGCCGCAGCATCCTGCAGGCCAATGAAAGGATCCATGCCCAGCTGACAAAGATGGTAAACGGCAGCAGCGCCACCTATCTCCAGGACAATGTGATCACCATGCGGGACAATCGCTACTGCCTGCCGGTAAAGGCAGAGTACAAGGCGCAGGTGCCGGGCCTGGTGCACGATCAGTCCCAGACAGGCTCTACCCTTTTCATCGAGCCTGCAGCGGTCGTGGAACTCAATAATGCCCTCCGGGAGCTCTTCATAGAGGAACAGAAGGAAATCGAAAAGGTGCTGGCAGAGCTGTCGGCAGCGGCGGGAGAGCATCTCACAGAGCTGCGGGATGACGCCCGGAATATGACACAGCTGGATTTCATTTTTGCCAGGGCCTCTCTGGCCATGGAACAGAATGCGACCCGGCCCATCTTTAATACAGAGCATTTCATCTCCATCCGCCAGGGCAGACATCCCCTGATCGACAAAAAGAAAGTCGTGCCCATCGACATCGAGATGGGAAAAGACTACGACATGGTGGTGATCACAGGACCCAACACCGGTGGCAAGACTGTCACGCTGAAGACCGTGGGCCTGTTCGAGCTCATGGGCATGGCGGGACTCCATATTCCTGCAGGAGATCGGAGTGAACTGTCTGTATTCCGGGAGGTCTATGCAGATATCGGTGATGAGCAGAGCATAGAGCAGAATCTGTCTACCTTCTCTGCCCATATGACGGCTACCGTGGACATTCTGCGCAGGGCAGATCGGGAATGCCTGTGTCTCTTCGATGAGCTGGGGGCAGGTACGGATCCCACAGAGGGCGCCGCACTGGCGATCTCCATCCTGAATTTTTTCCATACCAGACACATCCGTACCCTGGCCACCACCCATTACAGTGAGCTGAAAGTCTATGCTATGCGCACAGAGGGCGTGGAGAATGCCAGCTGCGAATTTAATGTAGAGACACTGCAGCCCACCTACAGGCTGCTGGTGGGCGTCCCCGGAAAGAGCAACGCCTTTGCGATTTCCCAGAAACTGGGTCTGCCCAATTACATCATCGAGACGGCGAAGGAACAGCTCAGCCAGGAGACGCAGAATTTCGAGGATCTGCTGGCAGACCTGGAGATCCAGCGTCGGAGCGCTCAGCGGGAAATGGAAGAAGTGCAGCAGCTGCGCAAAGAGGTGGAACAGCAGCAGAAGATGCTGAAAGACCGGGAGAATCAGCTGGAGGCAAAGAAGGATAAGATCCTGGCAGCTGCCAATGAGCAGGCCAGAGACATCCTGCAGGAGGCAAAGGACGAGGCGGATCAGGCCATTTCTGATCTGCGAAAGGCAGGAAAAGCCGGCGGCGACAATGTCTCCATGGAAAAGACCAGGACGAGACTGCGTGAGCATATCACAAAGCGCAGCGAATCCCTGGCACCGAAGACGGTAAAGCCAAGTGCGAAAAAGAAGATCAATCCCCAGGATCTGATCCTGGGCACGAAGGTAAAGATCCTTTCCATGGGGCTGACCGGTACTGTCAGCTCAAAGCCGGACCGCAGCGGCAAGCTCTTTGTGCAGTGCGGCATCATGCGCTCGCAGGCCTCTGTGGATGATCTGGTGATCATCGAAGAGGATGCCATGGGCAATGTTCTGCCGGCAGGAGCAGGCAGGAAAAACAACCGCAGCAGCCTGCGCAGTGCATTCCAGGGCGCATCGGGAAAGGGCGGCGGACAGATGGATTTCGGCAGGGCCAGATCCATTTCTCCGGAGATCAATCTGCTGGGAAAGACTACAGACGAGGCCATCAACGAGCTGGACAAATATCTGGACGATGCCCGGATGTCCCATCTGACCAGCGTGCGGGTGGTCCACGGCAAGGGCACCGGTGCCCTGCGAAAAGCGGTACAGGAATATCTGCGTAAGCAGAAGTGGATCAAATCCTACCGCAGCGGAGATTTCGGCGAGGGAGACGCAGGCGTCACCATCGTGAAGCTCAGCGAATAAGACATTTTCAGAGCAGCAGAATCCGGCAGATCAGACCGGCTTTCGGATCAATCAATCCGGCAGATCAGGCCAGCTTTCGGATCAAAAAATCCGGCAGACAGGGGAAACTTCCTTTCCCGGGGAACAGAGAAAAGACAGAAGGCCGGAAACGGATGGAGGACAGAAGGTCACAGAAAGGAGCAGAGAAGCTATGACAGCAGCAAAGCAGAAAATACTGATCGTAGACGATGACAATCATATCGCAGAACTGATCAGTCTCTATATGACAAAGGAATGTTACGACACGATGATCGTGGGAGACGGGGAGTCGGCCCTGGATGCGGTAAAGACCTACCAGCCCAATCTGATCCTTCTGGATCTGATGCTGCCGGGGATCGACGGCTATCAGGTCTGCAGAGAGGTGCGCCAGAAATCCCAGGTGCCCATCATCATGCTCTCCGCAAAGGGCGAGATCTTTGATAAGGTGCTGGGTTTGGAGCTGGGTGCAGACGACTATATGGAAAAGCCCTTCGATTCCAAGGAGCTGGTGGCGAGAGTCAAGGCTGTGCTCCGGCGTTCCCGTCCGGCCGGTACGGGAGAGAGCGCGCCGGCTGAGAAGATCGTGGAATACCAGGATCTGACCATCAATCTGACCAATTACTCTGTCATCTATATGGGAAAGGCGGTAGACATGCCCCCGAAGGAGCTTGAGCTTTTATATTTCCTGGCGGCTTCTCCCAACCATGTCTATACCAGAGAGCAGCTCCTCGACCAGATCTGGGGCTATGAGTATATCGGAGATACCCGCACCGTGGATGTGCACATCAAGCGGATCCGGGAAAAGATCAATGACCACGCCAACTGGGAAATCGCCACGATCTGGGGCATTGGCTACAAATTCAAGGTAACCCCTTAACGCGCGGACAAACAGCAGGCATCCCGGGGACGGCAGTCATTATGAAAAAAACACTATATCTTAAATTTATACTGGCCTATCTGCTCTTTGGCCTGTTCGGCTTTATCATCGTGAGTACCTTTGTCTCCAGCATGCTGCAGGAGCA
Source organism: bacterium (assembly GCA_963658405.1). Lineage (GTDB taxonomy): Bacteria > Bacillota > Clostridia > Lachnospirales > Lachnospiraceae > CAG-791. The sequence goes on from CAVKQI010000062.1 coordinate 3,514, forward strand.
CTGCAAGCGGGAAGAGGCCTCTGACCTCTATGCGGAGGCCACGGTGATCGCCAACACCTATGCGGCGGATCTGTACAATTCGGAGGTCTCTCTGGACTCCGTATCCAAACAGCTCTCAGCCCTGTCCGCCTATCTGGATGCGGAGATCTGGATCATCAACCCTTCCGGGCGCATGGTAGTGAATACAGCCCTGGAAAATGAAACAGGAGAGGCCGTCTATGTGGAGGATTTTGACCCCACGGTGACCGGCGGCAAATTCTATACGGAGGGCAATTTCTTCGGCTATTTCCAGGAGGAGAAGCTCAGCGTCTTCGCGCCGATCACCAGCAATTACAAGACGAAGGGCTATGTGATCATCCACATGTCCATGCAGAATATCTCAGAGAAAGCCAACAGCCTTCTGAATATTTCCTATCTCATGCTGCTGGTGCTCTTTCTCCTCTCCCTGATCATTCTGATCTTCTTTACGGAGATCGTCTACATTCCTCTGCGCAAGATCACGGCGGCGACCGAGCAGTATGCGGCCGGCAACATGCACTATCAGTTCAGTGTGGAGAGCGAGGATGAGATGGGCTATCTGGCGGCCTCTCTGAATTACATGGCCAGCGAGATCGCCAGATCCGAGGACGACCAGAAAAAGTTCATCGCCAATGTCTCCCATGATTTCCGCTCGCCGCTGACCTCTATCCGGGGCTTTCTGGAGGCTATGCTGGATGGTACGATTCCGCCGGAGATGCACGGAAAGTACCTGCTGATCCTGCAGAATGAGACAGACAGACTGATCAAGCTCACCAACGGTCTGCTGACCCTCAATAACCTGAATACGCCGGGAATGATGCTGGATAAGACAGACTTTGACATCAACAGGACGGTGCGGTCCGTGGCCGCTTCCTTTGAGCAGACCTGCCGCTCCAAGAGGATGGCCATCGAGCTGATCCTCTCCGGAGAAGAGCTGTATGTCAACGCAGACAGCGGCAAGATCCAGCAGGTGCTGTACAATCTGGTGGACAATGCCATCAAATTCAGCCATCACGATTCCGTGATCCGGATCGAGACCACAGAGCGGCACAGCAAGGTCTTCGTCTCCGTGAAGGACAGCGGCATCGGCATTCCGAAGGATGACCAGAAGCTGATCTGGGATCGCTTCTACAAGACCGATCTGTCCCGAGGTAAGGATAAGAAGGGAACGGGGCTTGGCCTGTCCATCGTGCGGGAGATCATCCGGGCCCATGGGGAAAACATCAATCTGATCAGCACCGAGGGCGTGGGCAGCGAGTTTATCTTCTCCCTGCAGCGCTCGGATATCAATGATACTCTGGAAGACTGATCCTGACGAACAGACAACGGAAACAGATAACAGAATAATAAATAACAGAAAACATATAACGGCAAATGGTAAGTCCAAAAGCCTTTTTTATGATTCAGTAGAACCCTTCCAGTGCAGATGATGGAGGGCACCCTCCAGCTCCATGGCGGAAAAATGATTCTGCCGCAGGGCCTCATAGAGCACGATGGCCACAGAATTGGACAGATTCAGAGAGCGGATCTGGGGATTCATGGGAATGCGGATGCAGTGCGCCTCATTCTCTACCAGAATTTCTTCGGGGATGCCGGCGCTTTCCTTGCCGAACATGATGTAGTCGTCGGGACCGAAGGAGACGTCGGTATAGCATTGATGGGCTTTGGTGGTGGCGAACCAGACGGTGGCGCCGGGATTTTTTTCCTGGAAATCTCTGTAATTGATGTAGCGGTGCAGATCCAGATGCTGCCAGTAATCCATGCCGGCCCGCTTGACGGCCTTCTCATTCAGGAGAAAGCCCAGGGGCTCGATGAGATGCAGGGAAGTGCCGGTGGCCACGCAGGTACGGCCGATATTGCCGGTATTGCTGGGAATCTCCGGCTCATGTAAAACGATATGCATAAGTTACTCCATTTCCCGGGCGATATGCGCCGTAAGAAGCGCAAAGCAAATCCGTTTTGTCTTTGCAGATTTCCGGTTTGCTTTGCGCCCAGAGTTCCTGAAAATCAGGATGGTTATGAAACAGATATGTCCTGTAAAGTTATGCCTTGCGCAGCTTGCTGACAAAGTCTGCCAGGCGTCCTAAGGCAATGCGCAGGTTGTCGATGGAATAGGCGTAGGAAATACGAAGATAGCCTTCTCCACAGTCACCGAAGGCGGTGCCGGGCACGATGGCTACCTTTTCCTCCCGCAGCAGACGCTCGGCGAATTCCTCGCTGGATAAGCCGAATTCCTTGATGCAGGGGAAGACGTAAAAGGCGCCGAGCGGTTCAAAGCAGGGAAGGCCCATCTCGTGAAGGGAATGGACTACGAAGCGGCGGCGCTCATTGTAGGACTGCCGCATCATCTGCACGTCCTCGTCTCCGTTTTTCAGGGCCTCTACCGCAGCATACTGGCTGGTGGTGGGGGCGCACATGATGGCATACTGATGGATCTTTGTCATCTGGTTGATGATCTCGGCGGGACCGCAGGCATAGCCCAGACGCCAGCCGGTCATGGCATAGGCCTTGGAAAAGCCGTTGACCAGGATGGTGCGCTCCTTCATGCCCGGGAGGGAGGCAATGGAAATATGCTTGTCGGTATAGGTCAGCTCACCGTAGATCTCATCGGAGAGGACATAGAGATCGTGGCGCAGGATCACCTCGGCGATGGCCTCCAGATCCTCCTTTTCCATGATGGCGCCGGTAGGATTATTGGGGAAAGGCAGCACCAGAATCTTGCTGCGGGGCGTGATGGCGGCCTCCAGTTCCTGGACGGTCAGGCGGAAGAGATTCTCCTCCTTTAAATTGATGATCACCGGAACGGCATCGGCCAGAATGGCACAGGGCTCATAGGAGACGTAGCTGGGCTGGGGGATCAGTACCTCATCCCCGGGATTGACCAGAGCCCGAAACATCAGATCGATGGCCTCGGAGCCGCCTACGGTCACCAGGACTTCATCGTTATAATGATAGTCGATGTCCTGGGTGCGCTTCATATAGCTGCAGATCTCCTGCTTTAATTCTTTAAGGCCCGCATTGGAGGTGTAGAAGGTGCGGCCCTTTTCCAGGGAGTAAATGCCCTCGTCGCGGATGTGCCAGGGCGTATCAAAATCCGGCTCGCCCACACCTAAGGAGATGGCATCGGTCATCTCACTGACAATATCAAAGAACTTCCGGATGCCGGAGGGCTTTAAGGATGCGGTTTTCTGCGCAATAGGACTGGATACAGTCTTTTTTTCTTCATTGCTCATGACATTTTTCCTTTCCATGCTGCTTGGCTTGGCTGCTTGTCAGTTCCTTACGGTGTCACGAGTTCGCGCTGATCCTCATACTGCTTCTCCATGATAGTGCCGTGATCCTTGTATTTCTTCAGGATAAAGTGGGTGGCAGTGCTGATCACCGTATCCAGGGTGGAGAGCTTGTCGGTGACAAAGCTGGATACCTGCTTTAAGGTCTTGCCCTCCAGCGTGACCATCAGGTCATAGCCGCCGGAGATGAGGTAGACTGAATTTACTTCCGGATACTTGTAAATGCGCTCAGCCACCTTGTCAAAGCCCTGGCCGCGCTGAGGGGTGACGCGCACCTCGATGAGGGCTGTCACTTTTTCCACGTCTGTCTTGTCCCAGTCGATCATGGTGTGGTAGCCGCAGATCACGCCGCTCTCTTCCATGCGCTGCAGGGCGTTGAGTACGTCCACCTCCTCCATGCCCAGAAGAATGGAGAGCTCTTTCATGTCAATGCGGCTGTTCTTTTCGATAATAGAGAGGATTCTTTCATCCATGGTATCTGTCATAATGATTCCTTTCCGGGTCGATCCCGTCATAATAATGATCCCTGTATCATAAATACTGTATCACAAATGCTGTGTCAGAAAAATGGGTTCTCCTTACCCGAGAATGGGCAGCAGTGCATCCGGCTGGGGCAGATCCAGATAGCGGACCTCGTCGCCGTTTAGAAGAAGCCGATCCCGGCCCTGTGTGCAGCGGCCGATGACTGCGGCGGGAATACCGGCAGCGGCCAGCTCCTGTATCAGGGCCGGACCATCGTCAGCGGCCAGCAGGAGACTTCCCGCGGATTCCATCTGATAAGGGTTAATGTCATAGTAATTCGCCAGTTCAATGGTAACCTGCCGGATCGGTACGGAGGGCAGGTCGATCTGCAGTCCGGTCCCCGCCTGCTCGGCAAACTTCCAGAGGGCGGCAAAAAGACCGCCTTCGGAGAGGTTGCACATCAGGTGAACACCGGACTTACCGGCGGCTGCGGCCTCCGGCAAAACGGAGAGATGAGAGCCGCAGGCCGCGGCTTCTTCCAGAAGGGCGATGGGGAAATGAGCCTCCAGGGCTTCTCGCTGTTCGGTGGCCAGCAGGTAAGTGCCCTCCAGACCGATCCATTTGGTGCAGAGAATATCGCAGCCCACCAGGGATGCTCTATCCTGTGACTTTGTCGGCGGGAAGGCCGGATAACCGGTAACAGAGGCGATGATCACCGGTCGGGTGACCGCCGCGGTGACCTCGGTATGACCGCCGGTGAACGAACAGCCCTGAGAAAGACAGGCCTGTGCGATCTGATCCACCAGATCCCGGAGCGTTTGTTCCTTAGTGCCGGGAGGAAGGAGGATGACGGTCTGCAGGGCCGCCGGACGGCAGCCTGCCGCCGCCAGACCATTGACGGCCGCTGTGACCGCCAGCTCTCCGGCCCGGGCGCTCTGCAGGGTGACAGGATCCATGCGCAGAGTCACAGGAGCGGCCGAAGGGACGGCTTTGTCAGGCACTGCATCCCGGTCAGGCTGGCTCTGAGACAGACTGGTCTGTGCCGGAGAAGGACATGCAAAAAGGGCGCAGTCCTTTCCTGTGACTGCGTCCTCCTTTCGCGCACCCTGCGCGGCGGCTTCTATTCTTTTGAAGACAGAACGCTGCAGGACATTCTCGCCTGCTTTGCCTCTTCGAAGCTCCATGTCAGTTCCCCTTTGTTGCTTTTTTGTTCTCTTTGCTGCAGCTGCTTTGCGATAAACGATAGTGCAGTTGTATGACGGCTTGCCCTATTGCGCAGCTGCTGCGGCGTCTGCGGAGGCATCTGCCGCCGGTGCGGCTGCTGCGGCATCCGTAGAGGTCTGGGCAGCAGCACTGTCCGTGGCTGTGGTATCCGTAGTAGTGGTCGTGGTGGTGCCGCCGCCCTGGGCTGCGACTACCTGGTTGGCTGCTGCCTGTGCGGCAGCTGTGGCTGTAGCCTGATCGGCACCGGCTGCCAGTGCTGCGGCAAAGGCGTCGCTGGCAGCGGACTGGGCTGCAGAGGCCAGTGCATCGTTGCTGCTTGAGGATGCCTGAGAGGCTCCGCTCAAAGCAGCCCGTACGGCATCTGCATCGTTGGCGGCAATGGCGGCGCTGAGCTCAGCGGAAACAGTACCGGCGGTACCCACGGTGATGCTGGCGGGCTCTGCATTGTAGGTACTGGTGTTAAAGACCTCTTTGCTGACCTGCTTGCCATTTTCGGTGACGATCTTCCAGAGCTGGGCCTTATAGCCGATGTGTGCAGACTGAGACTTGATATAGCCTACAGGCTGGGAAGCATCGGTATAGACCTTCTGGCCGGTGGGCTCGGTCTTGGAGAGCACTTCGCTCTCGAAAGTAACCTTGCGGCCGGCATCTCTGGTCTCTACGCCGTAGACGTTAAAGGTGACGCTCTTACCGGAGGTATAGCCCTCGATGTATATAGGGTGCTCGGTATTGTTTTTGAATTTCAGATCCATGCCGGAAGACTCTGCGATAGCGGCGTCCATAGAAGGGTCCACATAGCCGACGATCATGGAGTGATTGTAGCGCTCGGTGATCTGTATCTCTGCCCGGATCAGTGCGTTGTAAAGGGTGGTGGATACCTGGCAGATACCGCCGCCGAAGCTATCGACCACCTGGCCGCCCAGATAGGAGCCGGCCAGATAATAGCCATTCTCCTCCGTGAAGGGGGTCAGTGCATTCAATACAGAGAATTCATCCCCGGGATAAAGGGTATGACCGTTGATCAGCTTGGTGCCGTTGGCAATGTTGCCGCAGCGGGAAGAACCGGAAGAGGAATAGCTGGTGGTAAAGGTACCCAGCAGGTCCTTGACCTGGCTGAGCTCTTCCTCGGTTCCCTTGGGCTCATCCACATCGATGGTCAGTGCGACGGTCAGAGGCTGGCCGTTCCAGCCGGATGCCAGCTGAGAGTAAACAGCGTCGGCAGAAGCAGTGGTGTCCACCACGTAGCCTGTCTGACCGGGCACGATGGTAAAGGAGGAGCCGTCTCTGGAAAGAGTGGCATCCTTTGCTTCCTCATTAAAGGAGGCACACTGATTGGTGATCACATCGGTGATGGTACCCTTGTCTACGGAGAGCTGGATGGAAAAATTCATGCCATGCTGCTCCAGATCCTTATTCTGCTTATAGCGGGCAATGATATTGGAAGCGGTTCCGTAGGCACCGATCTCGTCGATGACACCCGGATTGCTCCAGTAGAGGCCCAGGTCGCCGGCGGTGACTTCCACCTTCTGGTCATCTTCCTTGCCCTGCAGGGTGATGACTGCGGCCTTCTTTTCCTCTACGTCGGCCTGAATCTGGGCCAGTGCCTCGGATTCTGTCATGCCGGAGACATCCACGCCGTCCACGGTGATGCCCTGACGGATCACACGGTCCGGATAGCTCAGGGTCACGGCAGCGGCATCCTCTTTGGAGAGCACATCGCCCTGTATTTCAGCATTTGCTGCCGCGGAAGCGACCGTCTCCGTATCAGCCAGGGACACGGCATCACTGTCGGCTTCTTCTGAAGAATCAGTATCCGCAGCGGTCGTGTCCGTGGCAGCTGCAGAGACATTGGCATCTGCCACGGAAGTGCTGTCGGAATGCCCGAACAGGCGGGGCAGCACACCAAAGCAGAGAATGATCAGCACCGCAACGACCAGTGCCAGTGTCAAGGGCAGACGGATAGAAGACCTGCGCCTGGCCTTTTTCCTTTTTTTATTTCGGTTTCGTGAATTTGTCATGATAAACTCCATTTCTGTGCGCACTGCGTTTATGCATCTGCGCTGTGCTGCGGTCGGTACCGGACTGAGCCGCCGACACACAGTACCCATCCCCTCAGATTTTTCGCCGTCCGCTCACCGCACTGCGGAAAAGACCGCCTGCGAATGCTCCTGCGGATCCGGACATCGTTAATATAAAACAGATAAGATCGTCGGAACGATCATAGCGATCACCAGAATGACAATGATCGCAGAAGCGATCCAACGCGTGCTCTTTTTGTTATGAAAATTAAACATAAGCAACCTCTCAGTTTCCTAATATATGCAACAGAGAGATTATAAGCTTGATTTGCCCTGTTTGCAAGACAAACCACCCTTCCCAAAACCGAAAGAGTGGGGTAAAATGTCCGTTAGCAGAGAACCACGCAGCCGGAAGGATACAATGGGTCCGTCTGCTTGCAGACAAGGACCCATTTGTATCCTTCCGGCTATGGGGCGAACGCCCCGGATCTGTATGGAGCGCAGCTCCATACAGATCGCGTGGTTCGGAGTAGTGGGAGTCGACACTCGTCTGCTCGCAGACAAGAGCCCATTTGCATCCTTACGGCTATGGGGCGAACGCCCCGGATCGCTATGGAGCGCAGCTCTATAGCGATGCGCGGCTCGGAGTAGTGGGAGCCAGTACCCCCCCGTCTGCTCGCAGACAAGGCCCGAAAGATAACACTTCCCGGAGGACACCTATTGAAAGAAATGAACGGCAAAACACCGGAAGAACAATCCCATCGGGAACCCATCCCGGAGGATCCTTCCGCCAATACAGTCAATACAGATTTCATGAGGGAAAAGATCAAGCAGCGCCCCATCAACCGGAAAAAGCTGCTGCGCAGAACGGTCATAACCGCTGTTCTGGCGGCTTTGTTCGGTCTGATCGCCTGTATTTCCTTTCTGATCCTGGAGCCGGTCCTGAATAATATGCTCTACCCGAAGGAGGAGACCAATGTGGTCACCTTTCCGGAGGAGAGTAAGGCAGAGGAAATGAACCCGGAGGACATGATCGCCGATGATTCCCAGATAGGAGATACGACAGAGACTGCTGCCGTGTCCCAGGATGAGATCGAGCGTCAGGTAAAAAAGATACTGAGCCAGAATGAGAATACCCTTTCTGACTATCAGGCAGTTTATACAGAGCTCAAAAAGGCCGCAAAGGAAGCCAGCAAATCCATGGTGACCGTTACCGGCGTCACCTCCGACTATGACTGGTTCAATGATCCCTACCAGAGCACCGGAAAGACCTCCGGGGTGATCGTGGCGCAGACCGATACGAATTTTCTGATCGCCGCCAATACAGAAGAACTTGAAGATGCGGAGGAGATCCAGGTTACCTTCCCTGCGGGGACGCAGGTGCCGGCAAAGATGAGGGCGCAGGACACTGTCTCCGGCATAGCAGTGCTGGCGGTGGAAAAAAGCCTGCTGACAGAGGATGAACAGAATGAGATCAAGGTGGCGACTCTGGGCAGTTCCTCCGGCAGCGAACTGACGGGGAGCCCGATTATTGCCATCGGCGCCCCCACAGGCAGTCTGGGATCGGTGTGCTATGGATCCATCACCGGTGTGGTCTCTACGCTGGATACCACCGATTCCAACTACAAGCTGATCACCACGGACATCTACGGAAGCCGCAAGGCAACCGGAGTCGTGATCAATTTGAGCGGACAGGTGATCGGTTTTACCGATATGCGCTATAACAGCACGGATACTGCCAATCTCTTAAGCGCCGTGGGCATCACGGAATTAAAGTCCCTGATCCAGAAACTGTCCAACGGAAAGACCAAGGCATATCTGGGTATTCACGGAACCGACGTGACGGCGCAGATCAATGAGGAACTGGGCGTGCCCGTGGGCGCCTATGTGACCCGGACGGAGATGGATTCCCCGGCGATGAATGCAGGCATCCAGAGCGGCGATGTGATCACCGGCCTTGGGGGAAAGGAAATCCTGAGTTACAATGACCTGGTCAATGCACTGTATGATTGGTCGGCAGGGCGTACCGTACAGGTGAATCTGCAGCGGAACGGCCCGGATGGATACAGCCAGATGACGGTGTCGGTAGTGCTCAAATAATGGCAGCATTTTGGACTGGCATTACGGAAACACCGTAAGATCGGAAGCTCCTTTTGCTGGTACAGATTACGAAATAAGGAATAGAACAGATAACAGCGGACATAACCGAATGGGAGGAATGGATGAAATATATAGCAACACTTCGAGAGGGAGATCGCGTACAGGGCGTATACCTTTGCAGAAAGAAACAGTCCCTGGTGACCAAAGGCGGAAAAGCCTATGACAGCCTGACACTGCAGGATAAGACAGGCACACTGGATGCCAAGATCTGGGATCCGGGCAGCATGGGCATTGAGGAATTCGATACACTGGATTACGTAGATGTGATGGGAGACATCACTTCTTTTCAGGGCAATCTGCAGCTGAATGTAAAGCGCGCCAGAAAGTGCCGGGAGGGAGAATACGATCCGTCAGACTATCTGCCGGTTTCTCAGAGAAATATCGATGAGATGTACGGGGAGCTGATGCGCTATATCGAATCTGTAAAGACCCCCTGTATGCAGCAGCTTTTAAAGGCTTTCTTTGCAGAAGATGAGGCATTCATCAAAGCATTTCGCCAGTCGTCGGCCGCCAAGTCCATTCACCACGGCTTTGTGGGCGGTCTGCTGGAGCATACCCTGGGCGTGACCAATCTCTGTCAGTGCTACTGCAAGCTCTATCCGATCCTGAAGCGTGATCTGCTGATCCCGGCAGCTATCCTGCATGATATCGGCAAGGTAAAGGAGCTCTCCCTGTTTCCGCAGAATGATTATACGGACGACGGCCAGTTCATCGGTCATATCGTGATGGGTGTGGAGATGATCGATGAAAAGCTCCGGGATATTCCGGACTTTCCGCCCATGCTGGCCAATGAATTAAGACACTGCATCCTGGCTCATCACGGTGAGCTGGAATTCGGCTCTCCCAAGAAACCGGCACTGATCGAGGCGGCAGCCCTTAATTTTGCGGACAATACCGACGCCCATATGGAGACATTCAAGGAACTGCTCCAGGGCAGCAACGAAGCAGGCTGGCTGGGCTTCCAGAAGATCCTGGGTTCCAATGTACACAGAACAGAGATCTGATGACGTAAACGTCATCAATCCGCGACAAAAAGAAATGCCTTTGGCATTTCTTTCGGAGAATTCGCCTGCGCGAAATTCTCCGATAGGGTGCCGCTGTGATGCAGCACAGAAAGGTAAAAATGAAAAAAGCAGATATTGGCGCCGTCCATCAGAAAAATGAAATCCTGACGGTGCGGATCGAGGATATCGGCGAAAACGGAGAGGGTATAGGCCGTGCAGAGGGCTATACCCTCTTTGTGAAAGACGCCGTCATCGGAGATCTGGCAAAAGTAAAGATCATGAAGACCAAGAAGCATTATGGCTTTGCAAAGCTTCTGACCATCGAGGAGGCATCACCGGATCGCGTGGAGCCCCGCTGCCCCATCAGCAGACAATGCGGCGGCTGCCAGATCCAGGCGCTTTCCTATCCGCAGCAGCTGGCCTTCAAACAGAAAAAGGTCCGGGATGACCTGGTACGCATCGGCGGCTTTCCGGAAGATTATATAGACAGCATCATGGAGCCCATCGTGGGCATGGAGGAACCCTGGAGATACCGCAATAAGGCACAGGTGCCGGTGGGCGAAAGGGATGGGGAGCTCATTGCAGGATTCTATGCAGGGCATACCCATGTGATCGTGCCCATGACAGATTGTCTCATCGGCGCAGAGGAAAATCAGCGGATCCTGCAGACAGTGCTCACCTATATGCAGGAAAACCACGTCACCTGCTACCACGAGGAAACCGGAAAAGGAATGATCAGACATATCCTCATACGGACCGGTGTATACAGTGGACAAGTGATGGTCTGCATCATTGCCAATGTGGATAAACTTCCCCATGAAGAAGTTCTGGTACAGATGCTGAAGGAGCTGCCGGGCATCTGCAGCATTTCCCTGAATACCAACCGGGAGCGCACCAACGTGATCCTGGGAAAGAAGCTCCGCACGCTCTGGGGACAGGACCGGATCGAGGATTCCCTGCACATCCTGCAGACAGGGGAAGAAGTGCGCTTTCAGATCTCTCCGCTGTCCTTCTACCAGGTGAACCCCAGGCAGACGGAAAAGCTATACAGCCTGGCTCTGTCCTATGCGGGACTCACCGGCAAGGAAGTGGTCTGGGATGTCTATTGCGGCATCGGTACCATCTCCCTGTTTCTGGCCAGACATGCGGGCAGCGTGTACGGCGTGGAAGTAGTGCCGGAGGCCATCGAAGATGCCAGAGCCAATGCGGTGCTCAACGGCATCACCAATGTACAGTTTGAGACGGGAAAGGCAGAAGAGGTCCTGCCGGCCTACTGTGAGAGACGGCGGGCAGCGGGCGTGGATACGCCGGTAGACGTGGTGGTGGTAGATCCGCCCCGAAAAGGCTGTGATCCTGTCTGCCTGGAGACGATCCTCTCCGTGGCACCTGCCCGCATCGTCTACGTCAGCTGCGACCCCGCCACCCTGGCTAGAGACACAGCCATACTGAGAGGGGGCGGATACAAACTGGAAAAAGTGACCCCGGTGGATCAGTTTGGACATACGACACATGTGGAGACGGTAGTGTTG
>CAVKQI010000063.1:0-14747 GCA_963658405.1 bacterium
CTGGCCAGCCAAATCGAGGTTTTCCGAAGGAAAATCGAGATGAGGGTGCTGAACATATTTAAACACGAATTGACTGCTTGCAGTCAAATTCGCGATTAAATATGGCAGTTGGCCAAGGTCCGAAGGACCTCTGGCCAGCCAAATCGAGGTTTTCCGAAGGAAAATCGAGATGAGGGTGCTGAACATATTTAAACACGAATTGACTGCTTGCAGTCAAATTCGCGATTAAATATGGCAGTTGGCCAAGGTCCGAAGGACCTCTGGCCAGCCAAATCGAGGTTTTCCGAAGGAAAATCGAGATGAGGGTGCTGAACAGAAACATTATTTTCAGAGGGGAAAGGAAGCGAATCCATCGTGCAAGGCCATGCAGGACAACAGAATAAGAACGGCTGGGACCGGGATCTGGATGTCGTGCTGCCCTGCACCCACTATTATTCTCATACCGGGAATGAAGCGGATGGGGATACTCGGGATACAGGAGACAGAACCGGCAGAGGTTACAGCTACAGTGCAGATAGAGACCGCAGCTCTTATGCCGGTAACGGCAGTTCCCGAAGCTATTATCAGACAAATGCCGACGTCTATACCAGGACCCGTTCCTACAGAAAAAAGACCCGCAGGCGTCGGAACAGGAAAGCCGACGGCGGAATCGGCAGAGGGATGCAGGATAGCGCAGCGGCGGGCGGTGTCCGGACGAACAGAAAAGGCCGCACTGCCTCTCCGACTGTCGTTTTCGTGGCTACCTTTCTGCTGGTCATCGCCATCGGCATCCTTATTCTGTGCACCTACGGACTGATCCGCAGCGCAGATCGCCGGGCGGCCGGAGAGGGAACGGTGCAGGCCGTCCTGGAAGAAGTGATCCCTGTAGTGGCACCCAGCGCAGAGAGCGCCCAGCAGATTGAGGAGATGCTGCTGGGGACGAGCGATAGCCAGGCAAAGAGCGAGCAGGGAGAGGCCACGGCCAGTGACAATATCACCAGACTCTCCGACGGCACCTACCGGGTGGTACCCGCTTCGCAGGACAGTGTGACCTTTGCCTTTGCGGGGGATATCCTCTTTGATCAGAATTATGCCACAGGGGCAGCGGCCCTGCAGCGGGGCGGCATCACCGGCAGCTTTGACCAGGCCGTGCTGGATCGCATGCGCGGCGAGGATGTCTTTATGGTCAATAATGAGTTCCCCTACAGCGACCGGGGCACGCCGCTGGCGGACAAGAAATTCACCTTCCGGGCAGCACCTTCCACAGCCTCCTGGCTGACGGACATGGGTGTGGATATCGTCTCCCTGGCCAATAACCACTGCTATGACTACGGTCAGGATGCTTTTCTGGATACCCTCTCCACGCTGGAGAATCTGCGGATGCCCTATGTGGGCGCCGGGAGAAATATAAAGGAAGCGGCATCGCCCGCTTATTTCCATGTACAGGATATGACGGTGGCCATCGTCAATGCCACCCAGATCGAGCGCCTGGACAATCCGGATACCAAGGGCGCCACCGAGGATACCCCGGGGGTGTTCCGCTGCTTTGATCAGACCAGGCTCCTGGATGTACTCCGGCAGACTAGGGAGAATGCGGATTATGTGATCCTCTACATTCACTGGGGCACCGAAAATGAGACCCAGCCGGACTGGCTGCAGACAGACCGCATCGGGGCGCTGTCCGAGGCAGGGGCGGATCTCATTGTGGGGGACCATCCCCATTGCCTGCAGCCCTTTACCCACACGGGCAGCACCATGGTGGCCTACAGCCTGGGGAATTTCCTGTTTACTTCCTATACAGTGGATACGGGAATCCTGGAAGCTACCTTTTCCACGGCCGATAAGACGCTGACCTCTCTGCGCTTCGTGCCCATGCTCCAGCAGGACAGCGCTGTAAAGATGGCAGACGAGACAGACAAGGCCAGGATCCTCCAGAAGCTCCGGGATATTTCACCATATGTGAATATTGATGGAGACGGCGTGATTACGGCAAAGTAGATTCTTCATTTATCTTATATTAGAAGAAGCAGGATAAACGGCATATAGGAGACTGTTTATCCTGCTTTTTTATTGCACCCTGCCAAATCAGATCCATCCCCCGTCCATGGTGATGATCTGCCCGGTGAGATAGGAAGGCATCGTGCAAAGGGAGAGGACGGCCTGAGCTACTTCCCGGGGATCGGCGAAGCGGTCTGCGGGGATCTCCTGCCGGAGAGCCTCCCGCTCTTCTTCGGAGAAGCATTGATTCATCTGCGTATCGATGACACCGCAGGCAAGGGCATTCACCGGGATGCCCTCCGGCGCCAGCTCCTTGGCAAGGGCTCTGGTGAAGGCGTTGACGCCGCCCTTGGTGGCGGAGTAGGCCACCTCCATGGAGGCGCCCACATTTCCCCAGACCGAGGAAATGTTGATGATCCTGCCGGTGCGGTAGCGGAGAAAAAGCGGGATGGCGGCCCGGCTGGTATAAAAGCAGGCACTTAAATTGACGGAAAGGATGCGGTTCCAGTCCTCATCGGACATCTCCTGGAGCAGTCCGATATAGGAAATACCGGCATTATTGACCAAGAGACTCAATGGACGGTTTCCGTAGGCGGCAAAGAGATTTCTGACGGCATCCGGGTCACCCCCGTTGCAGACAAAGCCCTGGCAGGAAATGCCGTATTTTTCCTGCAGTATTTCGACCTCTTTGGTCAATTTATCCGCAGAATGGCTGCAGGTCAGAACCAGATCATAGCCCTCCCCGGCCAGTGCTTCTGCGATGGCCAGACCGATCCCCCGGGAGGCGCCGGTCACCAGGGCTGTTCTGGTTTCCGGGGCTTCTTTGTTCACATTTAGGTCATAAAAATTACAAACTTGTTTCCTTGACATGGCATATACCCTTTGCTATAGTTTTGAATTGTAACATTTTCGTAATAAATGTTTGCAGGCAGCCCGTCATTTACAGGACGGACGGGCAGACGGCAGATGGACCGTTATCATTATAGGACACATTGCGGCGTTTACAGAAGCTTTTACAGAGATTTTTATCGACAGACTTTAATGGGTGATGAATAGTCCGTACTGGGGAGTGCGGATTATGGGAGGTGTTATGTCGTTTCATAAACAGGCAAAAATCGTGACCGTATGCATGACGGCCAGTCTGCTCCTTGGTTCCATGGGGCTGCCGGCACAGGCAGCAGCGGCGAAGACCAAACTGGCGACGCAGCTGCCCAGCGCAGGCGTCAGCTATGCATTGTCTTCCCACAAGGTTTCCTTAAAGGACGTGGAGGACAATCTGGTCTCCGAGGGAAAGAAGACCGAGCGCAAGACCGTATCCAATACGGTGGGTGCTTCTGCTGTCACCGCTATTTCCAAAAAGACCACGGCACAGACCATAAGCACTATCAAGGAAACCAAGCTGACAGAGACGCAGCAGACAGAGAAGCAGACCCAGATCACCGCCGGTGAGACCATCGCCACCGTGGTATCGCAGGATGCGGCAGCAGCTGCTTCCACAGAGACCGCATCTGCAGAGGAGACAACTGTGCAGGCCTCCACAGAGACCACAGATGCTGCCGCTGCAGAGACAGCCGGCGAAGAGGCATCCACGGAGGGTTCCTCGACCGAGGAGACCACTAATCTGGCAGTGGCCAATGTCAGCGATTATGTGAATGTCCGCAGCGAGGCGAATACAGACTCTGAGGTCGTGGGTAAGCTGTATGCGGACGGCGTGGCTACCATCCTGGAGCGCACCGATGACGGATGGGCCAAGATCCAGTCCGGTGACGTGACCGGCTATGTCAAAGAGGATTATGTGACCACCGGCGACGCGGCCAAGGAAAAGGCAGAGGAAGTCGCTACCAAGGTGGCTACCGTCAATACCGAGACCCTTCGCGTACGCGCAGCCGCTACGCTGGATTCCGATGTTATCACCCTGATCCCCGGCGGCGATGAGTTCACCATCGAGGAAGAGACTGACGGCTGGTATAAGATCAATACCCAGGACGGCGAAGGCTACATCATGAAGGACTTCGCGGACGTGGAAGAGGAATACCCGGAGGCAGAGTCCAAGCAGGCAGAGGCAGAGCGCCTGGCGAAGGAAGAGGAAGAAAAGGAAGCCGAGGAAGAGAAGAAGGCAGCCGAAGAAAAGAAGAAAGCCGAAGAGGAAAAGAAGAAGGCTGAGGAAGCTAAGAAGAAAGCCGAAGAGGCCAAGAAGAAGGCAGAGGAAGCACAGAAGGCAGCCGATGAGGCAGCCGCAGCAGGCGAATCCTCCGCAGACAGCTCCTCCTCACAGAGCGATGAGGAATTAAAGGCACAGCAGGAAGCTGCTCAGAAGGCAGCTGACGAGGCAGCCGCAGCCCAGAAGGCAGCCGAAGAGGCTGCTGCAGAGCAGAAGAAGGCGGAAGAAGCAGCCGCAGCAGCATCCTCTGCAGCCGCAGAGGCCAGCAGCTCCTCTTCCTCCAGCTCCTCCGGACAGGCAGTGGCCAGCTATGCACTGCAGTTCGTGGGCAACCCTTACGTATGGGGCGGCACCAGCCTGACCAATGGCGCAGACTGCTCCGGCTTCGTACTGGCAGTTTACAAGAACTTCGGCATCAGCCTGCCGCACAATGACGCGGCAGACCGCAGCGTGGGCACCGCAGTGAGCAGCCTGGCAGAAGCGCAGCCCGGCGATATCGTATGCTATTCCGGACACGTGGGTATCTACATCGGCGGCGGACAGATCGTTCATGCCTCCAATCCCGCCAGCGGCATCAAGGTCTCCAATGCGGCTTACAGAAATATCCTGGCTATCCGCAGAGTGCTGTAGGGAATATCCGGCAGGTACAGGAGAAACAGATAAACAGACAGATACAGAACAGACCGATCAACGGTATTTTGGTTGATCGGTCTGCTTTTTGTGGGGTATTCAGTGTACTATGGATGATTGGCGGTGGTGGAGGCGTGCTGCCTACCTGGATGCTACCCGTCCGGCTGAACCATCATAGTTTGTTCGTAAAAAGAGAAAATAATATATTGTATTGAGTCAAATCAATATGATATACTAAAGATGTCAGACGAAAGCCTGATTTTATTACATTAAAAGGCGGCATACAGAGTATGTAAGGCCGCGGAAAGAGGCATCTTATGAAATATATCATCGTGGGAAAGAACATCGACGTGACAAACGGACTGGAAGATGCGATCCGTGAAAAGATGAGCAAGCTGGAACGCTACTTTGACGAAAATACAGAAGTACATGTGACACTGAATGTGGACAAGGATCGCCATAAGATCGAAGTTACGATTCCCATGAAGGGCACCATCATCCGGGCTGAGCAGGTCAGCAACGATATGTATGTATCCATCGATCTGGTAGAGGAGATCATCGAGCGCCAGCTTCGGAAATATAAGAACAAGCTGATTCAGAAGCAGCAGTCCGGCGGATTTCGTCAGGAGTATCTGGACAAGGATTACATGGATGATGAGGAGGTTCGCATCGTCCGCAAGAAACAGTTCGACATGAAGCCCATGTACCCGGAGGATGCCTGCGTACAGATGGAACTGCTGGGACATAACTTTTACGTATTCTGCAATGCAGAGACAGAAGAGATCAGCGTAGTCTACAAGAGAAAAGGCAATACCTACGGTATGATCGAACCGGAGGCATAAATGATATCAGGCTCCCTGCCTAAGTGCAGGGGGCTTTTTTATTTGCCGCAGTTCACAGTCCACTCGCTCCCTCGCTCGGCGTCCGGGTATCCAAAGAAGCCAGCCCACCTTTCCCGGCGTTCGGGTGTCTATTATGAACTATAACCGCCATCAACAGCGTGTTTTTCCTTGCAAATGAAAAACCGGTATGCTATAATATTCCCAAAAGTGTGATAAAAAATTAACAAGCCAATCACACCGCACAGATAATGTAAAAAGCCACTGACAAAGTTCACGACAAAGAGCAAAATGGAGGGCACTATGGCAAAGAAGGTAGTACTGGCAGGCGCATGCAGAACCGCAATCGGCAAGATGGGTGGAGCACTGAGCAACACTCCTGCAGCAGATCTTGGCGCAATCGTCATCAAAGAGGCTTTAAACCGCGCAGGCGTTAAGCCGGAGATGGTAGACGAAGTAAAGATGGGCTGCGTTATCCAGGCCGCACAGGGACAGAACGTAGCACGTCAGGCATCCATCAAGGCAGGACTTCCCATCGAAGTACCGGCAATCACCATCAACGTAGTATGCGGATCCGGTTTAAAGTGCGTTAACGATGCAGCTACCATGATCATGGCCGGCGAGGCAGACATCGTTGTTGCAGGCGGTATGGAGAATATGTCCATGGCACCCTACGCTATGACCAAGGCTCGTTTCGGTTATCGTATGAACAATGCTACCATCATCGACACCATGGTAAACGATGCACTGACCGATGCTTTCAATCACTATCACATGATGATCACCGCTGAGAACGTATGCGATCAGTACGGCATCACCAGAGAAGAGTTGGATGCATTCTCCGCAAACAGCCAGCAGAAGTGCGAGAAGGCTATCGCAGAGGGCAAGTTCAAGGACGAGATTGTTCCTGTACCGGTAAAGGTAAAGAAGGAAATCGTAGAGTTCGCTACCGACGAGGGCCCTCGTGCAGGCACCACCGCTGAGTCCCTTGGCAAGCTTCGCTGCTGCTCCGGTAAGGAAGGCGGCCTGGTAACCGCAGGCAACGCTTCCGGTATCAACGACGGCGCTGCTGCAGTCGTAGTGATGAGCGAAGAGAAGGCTAAGGAGCTGGGTGTTACTCCTATGGCTACCTGGGTTGCAGGTGCTCTGGGCGGCGTAGCTCCCGAGATCATGGGCGTAGGTCCTGTAGCTTCCACCAGAAAGGTTCTGGCTAAGACCGGCCTGACCATCGATGATATGGATCTCATCGAGGCAAACGAGGCATTCGCTGCACAGTCCATCGCAGTAGCAAGAGACCTGAAGTTCGACATGAGCAAGGTAAACGTAAACGGCGGTGCTATCGCCCTTGGCCATCCGGTAGGTGCTTCCGGCTGCCGTATCCTGGTTACCCTGCTTCACGAGATGCAGAGAAGCGGCGCTAAGAAGGGTCTGGCTACCCTTTGCATCGGCGGCGGCATGGGCTGCTCCACCATCGTAGAGCGTGACTAATTCATAAACAGACAGGATTTCGCCGCAGTACCCATTTATACGGTACTGCGGCTGAATCTGTGTAAAGGTAGATCTTTCTGCGCCGCTTTCATTTCCTTTGCCGCGACGCAGACGGAGCACACAGAAAGACCAGAAAGAGGTAAACATGGGATTTGTAAAGTATGAGACAGAGGGCGCTGTAGGCATCATCACCATCGACCGCCCGAAGGCATTAAATGCACTGAATTCCGAAGTGCTCGATGATCTGAATGCAGTCATCGACGGCGTAGACGTAGAGAATATCCGCTGCCTGATCATCACAGGCGAGGGCGAGAAGTCCTTCGTGGCAGGCGCAGATATCGGCGAGATGAGCAGCCTGACCGTAGCAGAGGGCACCGCCTTCGGCAAGAAGGGCAATGACATCTTCCGCAAGATCGAGACCTTCCCCCTGCCGGTTATCGCTGCAGTAAACGGCTTCGCATTAGGCGGCGGCTGCGAGCTCTCCATGAGCTGCGACATCCGTATCTGCTCTGACAACGCTATCTTCGGTCAGCCCGAAGTAGGCCTCGGCATCACCCCCGGCTTTGGCGGCACCCAGAGACTGGCCCGCATCGTTGGCCCCGGCATGGCAAAGCAGATGATCTACACTGCACGCAACATTAAGGCTGACGAAGCACTGCGCATCGGTCTGGTCAATGCTGTTTACACCCAGGAAGAGCTCCTTCCCGCAGCAAAGAAGATGGCAGCAGGCATCGCAAAGAATGCGCCCATCGCAGTCCGCAACTGCAAGAAGGCCATCAATGACGGCTTAGAGGCCGGCATGGATGATGCCATCGTCATCGAGGAGAACCTCTTCGGCGCTTGCTTTGAGACTCACGACCAGAAGGAAGGCATGAGTGCATTCCTGGAGAAGCGCAAGGAAAAGGAATTCCTGAATAAGTAAGAGATCAGGAAAAACTAATACGGTATTCAGCAGCTTATCGGCGCAGTCTGCAGCAGACGGCCAGGAAAGTCCCGGCATCCGGGATATACAGAGGCCGTCCCCCGCAGCTGGCCGCAAAGCCCTGCTTTGCAGGACTTTACCGGATGTTTTTACGGAAACATTCGCATAGCTGTTTGATATAATTTTAATAAGTTCATAAACATCCTATTATAACAAACAGGAGGAAAAGAAATGAAGGTAGGTGTTATCGGCGCAGGAACCATGGGCCAGGGCATTGCAAAAGCTTTTGCACAGACCGAAGGCTATGAAGTTGCACTTTGCGACATCAAGCAGGAATGGGCACAGGGTGGCAAGGACAAGATCGCCAAGGGTTATGCAAGACTGGTAGAAAAAGGAAAGCTGGAGCAGGCAGCTGTAGATGCTATCCTTGCCAAGATCACTCCCGGCCTTAAGGAAGATCTGTGCGCAGACTGCGACCTGATCGTTGAGGCAGCTTTCGAGAACATGGAAGTAAAGAAGACCACCTTTGCAGAGCTTGACAAGATCGCAAAGCCGGAGTGCATTTTCGCATCCAATACTTCTTCCCTTTCTATCACCGAGATCGGCAACGGCCTGAACCGTCCCATGGTAGGCATGCACTTCTTCAATCCCGCTGACAGAATGAAGCTCATCGAGGTTATCGCAGGCGTGAACACCCCTGTAGAGACCGTAGACGCCATCAAGAAGATCGCTGCAGAGATCGGCAAGACCCCTGTACAGGTCAATGAGGCAGCAGGCTTCGTAGTAAACAGAATCCTGATCCCCATGATCAACGAAGCAGCATTCATCAAGATGGAAGGCGTTTCCAATATCGCCGGCATCGACGCTGCTATGAAGCTGGGTGCTAACCACCCCATGGGACCCCTCGAGCTGGGCGACTTCGTAGGTCTGGATATCTGCCTTGCCATCATGGATGTTCTGTACAACGAGACCGGTGACAGCAAGTACCGTGCATGCCCGCTGATCAGAAAGATGGTTCGCGGCGGCAATCTGGGTGTTAAGTCCGGCAAGGGCTTCTATGTATACAACCCTGATCGCACCAAGACCCCTGTAGACGAGTTATAAGATAAAAGGAGATATAATTATCATGGATTTTACTTTAGATAAGAAACATGAGATGGCTAGACGCCTGTTCAAGGAGTTTGCAGAGAACGAAGCAAAGCCGCTTGCACAGGAAGTCGACGAGACCGAGATTTTCCCCAGAGAGACCGTAACCAAGATGGCTAAGGCTGGCTTCCTCGGCATTCCGGTTGATAAGAAGTACGGCGGTCAGGGCTGCGATCCGCTGACCTATGTAATGTGCGTAGAGGAGCTCTCCAAGTGCTGCGCTACCACCGGCGTTATCGTTTCCGCACACACCTCTCTTTGCTGCGATCCCATCGCTACCTACGGCACCGAAGAGCAGAAGCAGAAGTACCTCATTCCCCTTGCAAAGGGTGAAAAGCTGGGCGCATTCGGTCTGACCGAGCCCGGCGCCGGCACTGACGCACAGGGCGTACAGACCAAGGCTGTTCTGGACGGCGATGAGTATGTATTAAACGGCTCCAAGATCTTCATCACAAACGGTAAGGAAGCAGACGTTTACGTTATCTTCGCTATTACCGATATCAAAGTAGATCCCAAGGGACGCAAGAAGAAACTCTTCTCCGCATTCATCGTAGAGAAGGGCACACCCGGCTTCACCTTCGGTACCAAGGAGAAGAAGATGGGTATCCGCGGATCCTCTACCTATGAGCTGATCTTCACAGACTGCAGAATCCCCAAGGAGAACATGTTAGGACCTGCAGGCAAGGGCTTTGCGATCGCTATGCACACCCTGGACGGCGGCCGTATCGGTATCGCTGCACAGGCACTGGGCATCGCAGAGGGCGCTCTGGACCGCACCATCGACTATGTCAAGGAGCGTAAGCAGTTCGGCAGACCCATCGGCGCATTCCAGAACACCCAGTTCGAACTGGCTAACATGGCTACCAAGGTAAAGGCAGCACAGATGCTCGTTTACCGCGCAGCTATGGCAAAGGCTACCCAGCAGAGCTACTCTGTAGAGGCAGCTATGGCTAAGCTCTTCGCTGCAGAAGTGGCTATGGAAGTTACCACCAAGGCTGTACAGCTCCACGGCGGCTATGGCTACACCAGAGAGTACGATGTAGAGCGCATGATGCGTGACGCTAAGATCACCGAGATCTACGAAGGCACCAGCGAAGTACAGAGAATGGTTATTTCCGGCGCATTACTTAAATAAGAAGGAGAGATTACACAATGAAAATCGTTGTTTGTATTAAACAGGTACCGGATACAAAGGGCGGCGTACAGTTCAATCCGGACGGAACGTTAAACAGAGCAGCCATGATGACCATCATGAACCCCGATGACAAGGCTGGTCTGGAAGCAGCGCTGGAGATCAAGGACAAGTATGGCGCAGAGGTCACTGTAGTGACCATGGGCCTTCCCAAGGCAGACGAAGTCCTCAGAGAGGCACTGGCTATGGGCGCCGACAAGGGCATCCTGGTAACAGACCGCGTACTGGGCGGCGCAGATACCTGGGCTACCTCCCAGACCATCGCAGGCGCTATCCGCAATCTGGACTATGATCTGATCATCACCGGCCGTCAGGCTATCGATGGTGATACCGCACAGGTGGGTCCTCAGATTTCCGAGCACCTTGGCATCCCGGTCATCAGCTATGCACAGAAGATCGTAGACATCAAGGACGGCTACATCACCGTAGAGCGTCAGTTCGATGACAGATATCACGTACTGAAGGCAAAAATGCCCTGCCTGATCACCGCTCTTTCCGAGCTGGATCAGCCTCGTTACATGACTCCCGGCGGCATCTTCGATGCATATGATGCAGAGATCACCGTATGGGGCAGAGCTGACCTGAAGGACGTAGAAGACAGCAACCTCGGTCTGAAGGGTTCCCCGACCCAGATCGCAAAGGCATCCGACAAGGTTCGCAAGGGTGCAGGCGAGAAGGTTACACTCGACACTGCAGAGTCCGTAGATTACATCATGGGCAAGCTGAAAGAGAAGCACGTCATCTAATTTTGGGTAAAGGAGCCATATAAAATGACACAGAATATTGAAGAATATAAAGGCGTATTTATCTTTGCGCAGCAGGTTGACAATAAGCTGGACAACATCGCTTTCGAGCTTGTCGGCAAGGCAAAGGACCTGGCAAAGGACTTACAGACAAATGTAACCGCTGTCCTGATCGGTTCTGATGTAAAGAACCTGTGCGACGAGCTGGCTGAGTACGGCGCAGACAGAGTCATCCTGATCGATGATCCTGAGCTGAAGGAGTACAGAACCGAGCCCTATGCACACGCTCTGGCATCTGCCATCAAAGAGTACAAGCCTGAGATCATGCTGGTAGGCGCTACCGCTATCGGCCGTGACCTTGGCCCCCGCGTTTCCGCTCGTGTACACACCGGTCTGACCGCTGACTGCACACAGCTGGAAGTAGGCGATTTCCCGATCAATCCCATGCCCGGCAAGGAGCAGAAGCACGGCCAGCTGCTGATGACCCGTCCTGCATTCGGCGGCAACACCATCGCTACCATCGCTTGCCCTGACTTCCGTCCTCAGATGGCTACCGTTCGTCCCGGCGTTATGCAGAAGGCAGAGCGCGTAGCAGGCGCAAAGGCTGAGGTGATCGAGTTCAATCCCGGCTTTACACCTGATGACAAGTATGTAGAGATCCTGGAGATCGTAAAGAACGCAAAGACCACCGCTGACATCATGGAAGCAAAGATCCTGGTATCCGGCGGCCGCGGCGTTGGTTCCGAAGAAAACTTCAAGCTCCTGGATGACCTGGCAGAGGTACTGGGCGGCACCGTAAGCTGCTCCCGTGCAGTCGTAGATGCAGGCTGGAAGTCCAAGGATCTGCAGGTAGGCCAGACCGGCAAGACCGTTCGCCCTCACGTATACTTCGCAATCGGTATCTCCGGTGCTATCCAGCATCTGGCAGGTATGGAAGAGTCTGACATCATCATCGCTATCAACAAGGATGAGAACGCACCGATCTTTGACGTAGCTGACTACGGCATCGTAGGCGACCTGAACAAGGTAGTTCCGGCTCTGACCGAGAAGCTGAAGGCTGAGCTTGGCAAGTAAGATGTATTGACAGGAGCCTGCCGGCAGCGGCCGGCAGGTGAACAGAATACAGCAAAATAAAAAGGAGTCATGGTTGTGTGGACCATGACTCCTTTTTTGTATGTTTTCAGTCAGCACATTTTGAAATCAGATAAGGCAGTGCCTGCTCAAAGTTTACACCGTACCAGCGCTTGTCAGGATCCTTCATAGTGCAGCGGATGCATTCCAGCACGAAATCCACCGCCAGCTGCATGGCTTCCTGCATGGAAAAGCCCTTGGTCAGAGCGCCGGCCATACAGCTGGCGAACAGATCGCCGGTGCCGTGGAAGCGGACGGGAAGCTGCTCATTGTAGGCTTCCAGGAAGGTGTCGCTTTTGCTGTCATAGCACAGGACGCCCAGATCCTCTCCGTGATGGGCGCCGGTCATCAGTACATAGCCGGCACTGGAAGGGGATTTCTGGGCTGCCATTTTTCGCAGCATTGCCCGGATGGCGCTGTCGTCATAGTCCTCCCGGTACGGGGTGTCTGTCAGGAGGCAGAGCTCGGTGAGGTTGGGAACCACCACGTCTGCCTCTGCGCACAGAGATTTCATGGCATCTACGAAGTCAGCGGTAAAGCCGGCATAGAGACTGCCGTTGTCGGCCATGGCGGGATCTACGAAGCGGATGGTATGGGAAAAAGGAGCGGCATCGGAAAGCAAGGTGCTGCCTGCTTTGGTCATGGCACCGGCGCTTGCATCCGCATGCGTATTTACCTGGTTCTGTTCGTTGTTATTGTTAAGAGGAGAGCGGAAGTCTGCAAACAGGGATTTGACCAGTTCTACCTGGCGCACGGAGCCCAGGTAACCGCTGTAGATGGCATCAAAGGTGAATCCCTCCTTTTTCCAGTGGGCAGTGATGCCGGGGATGTCCTCTGTCAGATCACGGAAGGTAAAGCCCTGAAAGGCGGTATGGGTGGAGAGGACAGCAGTGGGGATGACGGCGGTCTCGATGCCGATGGCGGAGATGACGGGCAGGGCCACGGTGAGGGAGCATCTGCCCACGCAGGAGATGTCCTGGATGGTTGCGATTCGTTTCATGGGTTTAACAGATCCTTTCTGTATCTATGAAAAATTGGTGATGTATGGTCAGTGGTGCGATGTTGATTACTATAGCAGAGGGAATGGATTGGTTACAATTACCATATTGAGTCGAATGGAGCAGGCCACTTGGATGGTTGTGGCCTCCCGGTCATGCTCCGAACCGGTGCATTACGTTTGTAACAGACGGAGAACGGGAATTGAAAATTGACGCTACGTGAAAGCATTACTATAATAAAAAAGTTGAGTGTTCCAATAAAGTGCTTCTGACATCAGGAAGGACGGTAGTTTAAGAGAAATGGCTAAGAAACAACAGGAAGTAAAGACAAACGCAATGCGGATCCTGGATAAGGCCGGGATCGCTTATACCCACGAGTCCTATGAGCCGGAGGGGGAGTTTACTGACGGTATTCACACGGCAGACAAGCTGGGGCTGCCGCACGAGCAGGTCTTTAAGACTTTGGTGACGCTGGGAGCGGATAAGCAGCACTATGTCTTCGTGATTCCCATCGAAAAGGAACTGGACCTGAAGAAGTGCGCGAAGTCTGTGGGCGTAAAGTCGGTGGCGATGATTCATGTCAAGGAGCTCTTTGATCTGACCGGTTATGTGCGGGGAGGATGCACTTCCATCGGCATGAAGAAGGCTTTTGTCACCAGAATAGACGAAAGCGCGAGAGAGCAGGAAAAGATCTATATCAGCGGCGGAAAGATCGGCTGCCAGATCTGTCTGGCACCCGGTGATCTCGTCAAAGTGGCTCATAAGGCAGACTTCGCAGATCTGACTATGGAATAAGATCTGATAGAAATACAGGATGGCATTTTCCTTCTAATTCGATCGATGACATAAATGTCATCAAAGCGCGATCCTATTGTGAAATTGGTCTGTGCGAATTTTTCCGCAGGCTGTCGCTGCAAGGCGGTATAGAGATACAAATGAAAAGGGGTTAATCATGGAAGAAAACAGAAAGAGCATTTTGGATTATGAGACAGTAGAGCTTTTAGATGAGCAGGATGCGGTGCAGATCATTGATCAGACCAAGCTTCCCGGCAGGACGGAGCTGATCCAGTTAAAGACAGCGCAGGAGATGTGGGATGCCATTTATCTGCTGCAGGTGCGGGGCGCGCCGGCCATCGGTGTCTGTGCGGCCATGAGCATTTATATCCTCACCAAGGCGGTACAGGTACCGGAGGATGTGCCCCAGAAGCATGATGAGAATTTCGCGCTGCTGAAAGCAGAATTTGAAAAGCAGAAGGCCTATCTGGATTCTTCCCGTCCCACGGCAGTGAATCTGTCCTGGGCATTAAAGCGCATGGAGAGTGTCTTCCTGGCCTGCGGCGAGCAGAAGGAGATGACCATGGCGCAGATCAAGGAGCGCTTGCGTAAAGAGGCAGAGGAGATCAAGAGAGAGGATATTGATGTCTGTCGCCGCATCGGGGAGAACGGCCTTGCGCTGGTAAAGCCCGGGGACGGTATTCTCACCCACTGCAACGCGGGACAGCTGGCGGCCTGCAAGTACG
>CAVKQI010000064.1:0-14097 GCA_963658405.1 bacterium
GTACAGATTATAGGAAAAACTGTCATAATTATCGATTAGCAGAATCATATTTTTCCTCCTATGCCGCAATTTATTGTGGCAACACGAGGAGAATTTCGCGAAGGCGGATTCTCCGATACGATTACGAATTGAAGCCGCTGAGATCATTATTTCTCAGCGTTTTCATCCGATGGATCCTGATCATTCTTTTCCTCCGGCGCTGCTTCATTCTGTCCGGTTACCTGATCCGCCATTTCCTTTACCTTTCGCTTGAAGATTCTGCTCCAGGATGAAGGCGGTGCTGCGGTTCTGTATTTAGTGTTTTCCTTATCGTGCAGGGATTTGATCTCACCGTTTTCGATATAGGCAGCCTCTATATAGCGATCCAGATCCTCCGGCAGATCCTTTTTGCGAAGATAATGGTTCGTAAGGCGCTGCACCAGGGCATAAAGCACGGCAAACAGCGGCACACCCACGATCCATCCTACGACGCCGAATATGCCTCCGAAAAACATGATGGCAAAGATTACCCAGAAGCTGGAAAGACCGGTGGAATTGCCCAGGATCTTCGGTCCCAGGATATTGCCGTCAAACTGCTGCAGGATCAGGACAAAGATCAGGAAATACAGGGTCGCCAGCGGATCTACCATGACTACAAGGATGGCACCGATGATGGCGCCGATATAGGGGCCGAAAAAGGGGATGACATTGGTTACACCCACGACGACGCTGACCAAAAGCGCATAAGGTGTACCTATGATGCTGGTGCCGATAAAGCACAGGATGCCGATGATAATGGAATCCAGGATCTTGCCGGTGATAAAGCCGATAAAGGTATGATGGATAAACCGGAATTCGGCGATAATTTCGTTGGCAATATTTTCCTTAAAGAAGGCATAGGTCAGCTTCTTTCCCTGACCGCAGAAAACTTCTTTGGAATTCAGAATATAGACAGAAACGATAATGCCCACCAGGAAATTAAAGATGCCTTTTCCCAGAGAGATCATGCTCTTTGACACCTGCTGGATCAGTTCGGTCATATTGGGCATCAGGATATTATTGACCACATCATTGATCTTATCGGAATAGCTGTTGATGATGTCATTGATCGTGGAATTCATCTCCGGATCCGCGGCAAAATAAGTGTCGGTGAAATTATAGATATTATTGAGATAAGTGGGAAGGCTCTTGATGACGCTCTGTACGCTGTTGATAAGCTGCGGCACCACGATAAGCAGGAAGCCCACCAGCACCACCAGCAGAAAAACAATGCTGATGGCAACAGAGAACTTGCGCATCTGCTTCTTTTTCTGTGCATTTTCAGGCTTGCTGACGTCTATGCCGTGGCGAAGATACAAGGGCGCCAGCCATTTTTTCTCCGTGTAATTCAGGATGGGAGACATAACGTAGGCGATGATAATGCCGTACATAATGGACATCATGGCCTCATTGATCACATGCAGTCCGTTGGCAATGGTTTTGCCTTTGAAAAGCAGGTAATAGGCCAGCATGGTGGCGATCGCAGTCAGCAGTACTGTAAATCCCCATTTCAGTCTGTTTTTTCCTAGATGAAATTTCATGTGGTTTCTCCATTCTGCAGAGCATCTTTATTGCCGGGTCTCGCAGGAAGCCATCGAAGGTCCCGTATGAAATCGGCTGCGCTCTGCCATTCTAAGTCAACATTATATCATAATAAGAAATGCGGATTCATAAAAAGAAAGTAAAAGATTACCGTTCATAAACCGGCAAATTAAGCAGACCCGGTAAGACAATGATCTTCCATAAGCGCAGTAACTACAGCAGTAAAAAGCATATACGGCCGCGCCTTATTTTAACTATTCGCAAAAACCAATTCCGGTGTTATACTGATACTGCATGCAGTACCTGCTGCAGAAAGGAAAGGCATTTTATGAGCACCTCCTCTTCTACTGATAAATACTATGAGGAACAGGATCAGCAGAACACCCTGAAAATGCGGGAGATCCTCAGTGAGCTTCCCAGGTTCTGCCGGCAGTTCTTCCGGGGCATTGCCTCCAATACCTCTGCCCGCACCAGATTGGCCTATGCCTATGATCTGCGGGTCTTTTTTGAATATCTGCACAGCGAAAACCCGGCATGCCGGCAGACAGAGATTTCCCAGTACCCTCTCTCGCTGTTAGATCAGCTGCAGAAGGAAGACATCGAGGAATACCTGGAGTATCTCACCTATTACGAAAAAGACGGCAGAGTCATCACCAACGACGAGCGCGGAAAAGCCAGGAAACTCTCTGCACTGAAGAGCCTCTATCGCTATTTTTATTGCTCAGAGCTGATAGAAAAGGACGTGGCCGCCTTAGTCAGGACGCCCAAGCAGCACGAAAAGGCTATTATCAGGCTGGAGCCGGATGAGGTAGCCCTGCTTCTGGATCACGTGGAGGAAGGGGAAGGCCTCACCAGATCCCAGCAGAAATATCATAAGAAGAATTCCGTGCGGGACACTGCCCTGCTCACGCTCCTTTTGGGCACCGGTATCCGAGTCTCGGAGTGTGTGGGTCTGGACCTCAAAGACATCAATTTCAAAGAAAACGGCATTCTGGTGCACCGAAAAGGCGGCTACGATGCCATCGTTTACTTCGGAGATGAGGTGGCACAGGCTTTGCAGAACTATCTGGCAGAAAGGCATCAGATCGTGCCCCAGGCAGGTCATGAAGAGGCGCTGTTTCTCTCCATGCAGAAACGCCGGATCACAGTGCGCGCCGTCGAAAACCTGGTGAAAAAATATGCCTCGGGCGTCACCACTTTGAAAAAAATAACGCCCCACAAGCTGCGCAGCACCTATGGAACCACGCTGTACAGAGAAACAGGCGATATTTATCTGGTGGCTGATGTCCTGGGACATAAAGATGTGAATACCACAAAGAAACACTATGCAGCTATCGAAGAGGACCGCCGGCGCAAGGCTGCCAATATCGTAAAGCTGCGGGAACAGGAACCAGGTATGGAAGCAGGTGCTGAGACAAGCACTGCGACAAATGAAGATGCAAATGAAGATACAGGCAATATAAATAGTACAAATGATTCAGATGTAAGCAGGAATGATGAATAACCGCAATATTTGCATGCACTTAAATACAGACATAAAGAGACCTCCGAGATGAATACATCATCCCGGAGGTTTTTGCTTTTACTTGCCGGATAGATACCTTTATTAAACCTTTTTGAACCATTATTGAATATTGCGGAATACCGCAAACGGCTTACCCAAAATGACACAGTCATCCACAATGATCGGATCCATGGCATCATTCTCCGGCTGCAGGCGGATATGATCCTCTTCCTTATAGAAGCGCTTCAGTGTAGCAGAATCATCCACAAGCGCGACTACCAGCTGCCCATTTTCTGCAGTATGACATTCGTGGACAAAAACATAGTCTCCGTCAAAAATACCCAGATTGATCATGGATTCCCCGTGCACACGCAGGGCAAAATACTGTCCGCCTCTGGGCAGGATCTCCGTGGGAACCGGGAAATACTTCTCAATATGCTCTTCTGCCAGAATCGGCATACCGGCAGCTACATTGCCGATCACGGGAATAGAAGCGATCTCCGTGCGCACCGCCTGGAAGCTGTCATCACAGATCTCGATGGTCCTGGGCTTGGAAGGATCTCTACGGATAAATCCGTTCCTTTCCAGGGTCTCTAAGTGAGAATGCACCGAGGAGGTAGACTTAAGACCTACGGCATCACAGATCTCACGAACTGACGGCGGATAACCTTTCTTTAAAATCACTGCCTTGATATAATCCAGAATCTCCTGCTGCTTTTGTGTAATGCGGCCGTTTGCCATAATTTCCCTTTCTTCCGCAGTTTACTGCGGCAGCGCGAGGCGAATTCATCTGCGCGAATCAACCGATAGGATCTCAATTTGACTTGCCTGCGCGTATGTTCGATTTACTTTCCTTATTATAACAAATATTCCCAAAAACACAAACAGATATTCCCAAAAATCTGTTCGAAAATATCGTTGACAGCAGAAAATGTGTTCGGTATAATAATCTCACGAAGAAACAGAACATGTGTTCAGAACATGGATTCTGGTATTGTCAATGCCGCAGCACGCGGTCCACAGTCTCACAGAGGTAACGGAAATGGAAGCTTACAGCAGAATGCAGACTACAGACAGAGAACTCATTCGCTACGCCAGACGACAGGCTGCAAAGGAGCAAAGACGCAGACAGCTGCGCCGCCGTATTTCTATTCTTCTCTTTCTCGCCGGTGCCGGCATCCTGCTGCTCTTTTTCCGATTCGGTCTGCGCTCCAGCGCATCGGAGGAGGATACGAGTTCGTCCTATAAGTACTACACCAGCGTTCTGGTAGGAATCGATGACACTATGGATACCATTGCATACGAATATATGGATGATATCCATTATACTGACAAGGATGCCTACCTGTCCGAGGTCAGATACATCAATCACATAGCCGATTATGTAGATCTGGATGCCTCTGTCAGGCCCGGTGATTACCTGATCGTTCCTTATTACTCCTCAGACTTCCGCCGGTAATGATCTTACTCTTTATCGCAGGGCATCCTTCATGGACTTCACATATTCTCCCACATGGGAGGGTGCTTCTTTTCCGTACTTTTCAAGGATCTTGATGATGGCACTTCCTACAATGGCGCCGTCGGAGAGATCAGCCATGGTCTTAGCCTGCTCGGGTGTGGAGATACCGAAGCCGATGGCACAGGGAATCTTTGTATTCTTTCTTACCACGTCTACGATAGTGCCGAGGTCAGTATTGATCTCGCTTCTGGTGCCGGTGACGCCCAGGCTGGAGACAATATAGAGGAATCCTTCTGCCTCCCCGGCGATCATGGCGATTCTGTTTTCAGAGGTAGGTGCGATCAGAGAGATGAGATCCACACTGTACTTACGGCAGATCGGCTGGAACTCTTCCTTCTCTTCATAGGGCAGATCCGGCAGGATCAGTCCGTCAATGCCGATTTCCTTACAGGTAGAGATGAACTGCTCCGCGCCGTAGGAGAATACCACATTGGCATAAGTCATGAAAACCATGGGGATCGTGACATCCCTGCGCAGCTCTCTCACAAAATCAAATATCTTATCGGTAGTGACACCGCCCTTTAAGGCTCTTAAGTTAGCACCCTGGATCACCGGTCCCTCTGCGGTGGGGTCAGAAAAGGGAATACCAAGCTCGATTAAATCGGCGCCGTTTTCTGCGGCGGCCCGTACAGCAGCGCCGGTTGTCTCCAGATCCGGATCACCGCAGGTAATAAAGGCAATAAATGCCTTTCCGTTTTCAAACGCTTTATGAATATTACTCATGGATGTCCTCCCCTCTGTAGCGTGCAATGGCAGCACAATCCTTATCTCCACGACCGGAAATAGTGATCACGATGATCTTATCCCTGTCCATAGTGGGCGCAAGCTTCATTGCATAGGCTACCGCATGGGCAGATTCGATAGCGGGAATGATGCCCTCTGTTCTCGCCAGATACTCAAAGGCATTGACAGCTTCATCGTCAGTGACCGGGACATATTCCGCTCTGCCGATATCATGCAGGTGTGCATGCTCCGGACCTACACCCGGATAATCCAGACCTGCGGAGATAGAATAAACCGGTGCGATCTGTCCATACTTATCCTGACAGAAATAGGACTTCATGCCATGGAAGATGCCTACTCTGCCGGTGGCGATCGTAGCAGCTGTTTCAAAGGTATCGATGCCCCGTCCTGCAGCCTCACAGCCGATGAGACGGACGTCTTTATCCTCGATGAAGTTATAGAAGGTGCCGATTGCATTGGAGCCGCCGCCTACACAGGCCAGTACCGCATCAGGAAGTCTTCCCTCCTTCTCCAGGATCTGTTCCTTGATCTCCTTGGAGATCACCGCCTGAAAATCGCGGACGATGGTGGGGAAAGGATGGGGGCCCATGACAGAGCCCAGACAATAATGGGTATCACTGATCCGGGAGGTCCACTCTCTCATGGCCTCTGATACAGCGTCCTTTAAGGTAGCGGTTCCTGTTTTTACCGGAATCACCTCTGCTCCCAGCAGGCGCATGCGGTATACATTTAAGGCCTGACGGATGGTATCCTCTTCGCCCATGAAGACCACGCACTCCATATCCATCAGTGCAGCGGCTGTGGCGGTGGCCACACCATGCTGACCTGCACCGGTCTCGGCGATCAGTCTGGTCTTGCCCATTTTCTTTGCCAGGAGTGCCTGTCCTAAAACGTTATTGATCTTATGCGCACCGGTATGATTTAAATCTTCTCTCTTTAAGTAGATTTTGGCACCGCCCAGATCTCTGGTCATTTTCTCTGCATAGTAGAGTCTGGAGGGTCTTCCTGCATACTCATTTAAGAGTTCTGTGAGCTCTCTGTTGAATTCCGGATCATTTTTGTAGTGATTGTAGGCTTCTTCCAGTTCAATGACGGCATTCATCAGGGTTTCCGGAATGTACTGACCGCCATGAATACCGAATCGTCCGTTTGGATTTGTCATGTATATTTCCTTTCTCTGCCAAAGCTTATCTGCGGCAGCACGAAGAGAATTTCGCAGGCGCGAATTCTCCGACAGAAATGACTTTCGCCGTTTCTGTATAACCTATCCTCTTTCTCTGACAGTATTTATAAAATCTGTCATTTTATTTATATCTTTGCAGCCATCTGTCTCTATGCCGGAGCTGACATCCACGCCGTAGGGGTGGAGCTGTGCAAGAGCCTCCGAGATGTTTGCAGGGTTTAATCCCCCCGCCAGGAAATAAGGTCTGTCCATGGCAGTAAGAAGTGACCAGTCAAAGGTCTTTCCATCGCCGGCACCGGCATCTAACAGAATATAATCGGCGCTGCTGCGGCCTGCTGCGGTCAGATCCTCACCGCAGCGAATGCAGAAAGCCTGCAGGATCGGCGCATCGGTCAGCTGCCGAAGTCTGTCTATATAGGCTTCATCCTCCTGCCCGTGCAGCTGCGCAGCGGAAATGATGCCCCTGGCGATATGATCGGCGATGATCTCCGGCTCCTCATTGACAAAAACTCCCACCGGTGTGATCCCGGGGAGCAGCTTTTGCCGCAGGAGAAAGGCTTTCTCCGGTGCGATATATCGCCTGCTCTTTCCGGCAAAAACGAAACCGATGAAATCCGGCTGCAGTGCGTTTGCATATTCTATATCGGTTTCTCTTGTCAAACCGCAGAATTTTACCTTTGTCATTTCCGTTAAGACTCTCCCCGCAGCTCTTTTAATTTGGCTTTTTTATCGGAGGAGCGCATCAGCGCTTCCCCTACCAGCACGGCATCGGCACCGATTTCCCGCAGCAAAGCCACATCTGCTGCATCCCTGACGCCGCTCTCTGATACGAAAAGTACATCGGCCGGAATTTTCTCTCTGAGCCGTCGGCTGTTGGATGTATCTACGGTAAAATCCTTCAGATTGCGATTGTTGACACCGATGATGCGTGCCCCGGCTTCCAAAGCCACATCCACTTCGTCGTTGTCATGCGTCTCTACCAAGGCGGAAAGTCCAAGAGTGTCACAGACAGAAAGGTATTCTCTGATCTGCTCCTTAGAGAGAATCGAACAGATCAACAGCACCGCAGAGGCCCCCAGTATTCTCGCCTCGTAGATCATATAGTCATCCACGGTAAAGTCCTTGCGTAGGCAGGGAATGGAAACCGCCTCGGCTATTTCCTTAAGGTATTCGTCCTTTCCCAGAAACCACTTAGGCTCTGTCAGAACGGAAATACAGTCTGCACCGGCCGCCTCATACTCCTTTGCTATCTGCAGATAAGGAAATTCCGGGGCGATAAGACCCTTGGAGGGAGATGCCTTTTTGCATTCACAGATCATAGAAATGCCGGGCTTTGCCAATGCCTTTTCAAAGGAAAAATCCTTTTTGGGCATAGAGAGTGCAAGGTCTCGTACTTCCGATGCACTGTGAAGCTTTTTTGCCTCCTGACAGCGCTCTTTAGCATGCGCCGCCAACTGATCTAAAATATTCATATTTACCTTTCTGCAGCGCCGTTTACCACGGCGCTGTGGTATAAATTCTGCGAAGCTGCATTCTCCAAAAGATAGGCCATCAGGGATTTCTTCCGGGAATACCACTTTACACTGCTATTGCTGTCGTTATTCCGGTCTGTTGCTGACTTCGATGAGCTTCTGTAATGTCTCCAGTGCTTTGCCGCTGTCAATCAGCTCTGCTGCCAGCTCGACACCGTCCTTCATGGTCTCCGCCTTGCCGCAGATATAGAGTGCCGCGCCGGCATTCATCAATACAGCATCGCGCTTAGGTCCTTTTTCGCCCTTTAAGATAGCGAGGGTAATGGCAGCATTCTCATCAGGGGAGCCGCCCTTTAAATCATCTTTGGTGCAGCGCTGCAGGCCGAAATCCTCCGGCTTGATCACAGTGGATCTGGTCCATCCGTCACGAATCTCACAGATAGTGGTAGGTGCGCTTAAGGAAATCTCATCCAGCTTGTCCTGTCCGTAGACTACCATACCACGGCGAACGCCCAGATTAGCCAGTACCTGTGCCAGAGGCTCCACCAGATATTCGTCATAGACACCCAGCAGCTGCATGGAGGGCCTGCCGGGATTGGTCAGGGGACCAAGGATATTAAAGACAGTGCGCACACCCAGCTCCTTGCGGATAGCGCCTACATATTTCATGGAAGCGTGATACTTCTGTGCAAAGAAGAAGCACATGCCTGCTTCCTTAAGCAGCTCGATGCATCTCTCCGGGCTCTGCTGTATGTTGACGCCCAGTGCCTCCAGGCAGTCTGCTGTGCCGCACTTGGAAGATGCCGCGCGATTGCCGTGCTTGGCTACCTTTACGCCGCCTGCTGCAGCTACCAGACCGGCCGTTGTGGAGATATTAAAGCTCTGGGCATTGTCTCCGCCGGTACCTACAATATCAAAAATGTCCATGCCTGTCTCCACCTGCGTGGCATGCGCACGCATGGCCGCTGCACAGCCGGCGATCTCATCTGTCGTCTCGGCCTTGGCACTCTTAGTGGAAAGGGCAGCCAGGAAAGCGGCATTCTGTGTGGGAGAAGTCTCGCCGCTCATGATCTCATTCATGACAGCATAGGCTTCGTCGTAGGTAAGATCTTCTTTGTTGACGATTTTGATAATGGCTTCCTTGATCATAACATTCTCCATTCTGCAGGTACTTTACACTCTGAACTGTCTGCTGTGCCTGCCGTACAGACAGCAATTTCTGTCATATTACATTTTTGTATCTGTTCAGCACCTGCCGCATTTAAACGTGAATTTATTCATGTTTAAATGTGGCTAAACAGATACCTTTATTTACTTATTTCCGTTCCGATAAAATTCTTAAGCATCTTTTTTCCGTCCGGTGTCATGATGGATTCCGGGTGAAACTGAACGCCGTAGATTGGATATTGGCTGTGCTGCACGGCCATCACCTCTCCATCCGTGGTCAGCGCCGTAACCCGCAGGGTATCCGGGATCGTCGCCGCATCGGCTGCCAGCGAATGATAGCGGGCTACCGGTGCCACGTCGGGGCAATCCTGAAAAAGAGGACAGGAGTGATCAAACTTCACATCCGACTGTTTGCCGTGCATCAAAGTCTTGGCATAGGTAATGGTGGCGCCGAAAGCGGCACAGATGGCCTGATGCCCCAGGCATACACCCAAAATCGGAATACGCTCTCCCAGCTGCTTTACCACGTCGATGATGCATCCGGCATCTTCCGGTCGTCCCGGACCGGGAGATAAAATAATGCGGTCGGGATGCAGCGCTTCGATCTCCGGGACCGTCATCTCATCATTTCGAATCACACGAATGTCCGGATCGATCTCCCCGATCAGCTGGTACAGATTATAGGAAAAACTGTCATAATTATCGATTAGCAGAATCATATTTTTCCTCCTATGCCGCAATTTATTGTGGCAACACGAGGAGAATTTCGCGAAGGCGAATTCTCCGATGTGATCCCCATGGATGACGCCTGCGGCATCCATGGCGTTTGAAAGAAATGCCATCAGGCATTTCTTTCAAACTTTACCTCCTTATGCCGCTGCTTTGCAGCGGCAGCACCTTTAACAATCCTGTGCCATCTCCAGTGCCTTCAGGGAAGCACCTGCCTTATTCAGGCATTCCTGGAATTCCTTTTCCGGAACGGAGTCCGCCACAATACCGGCGCCGCTGCGCACGAATACTTTGCCGTTTTTCTTATAGGCAATGCGGATGGCAATGCAGGTATCCATATTGCCGGTAAAATCAATGTAGCCGATGGCGCCGCCGTAGATGCCACGCTTATTATTCTCCAGCTCTGCAATCAGCTGGCAGGCCCGGATCTTGGGAGCACCGGAAAGTGTGCCGGCCGGCAGGACCGCGGCCACCGCATCCAGGGCATCGTAGCCCGGCGCCAATTCTCCCCGCACGGTAGAACCGATATGCATCACATGGGAGTAACGCTCTATAGAATGGAGCTTTTCCACCTGCACAGTGCCGAATTTACTGATCTTGCCCAGATCGTTGCGTCCTAAATCCACCAGCATATTGTGCTCCGCCAGTTCCTTCTCATCTGCCAGCAGTTCCTTTTCCAGTGCGGCATCCTCTTCCGGCGTCTTGCCTCTGGGTCTCGTACCTGCCAGCGGGAAGGTATGCAGTACACCGTCCTCCAGCTTTACCAATGTCTCCGGGGAAGCGCCTGCCACCTCTACATCTGTCCCTGCAAAGTAAAACATATATGGGGAGGGATTGATAGTGCGAAGCATC
The DNA here is from genome assembly GCA_963658405.1 of bacterium. Lineage (GTDB taxonomy): Bacteria > Bacillota > Clostridia > Lachnospirales > Lachnospiraceae > CAG-791. The sequence continues at coordinate 10,731 of CAVKQI010000064.1, forward strand.
CGGTAGGTATTTAACAGGCTTCCCTCAAAGGGAGCACACAGTCTGTTGGAAAGCACGATCTGGAAGATGTCACCCTCCTTGATGTAGTGCTTGGCTTTTTCCACCATCTGACAATACTGTTCCTGATCAAAGAGCGGCTCTGCCTTGCCCAGGAGTTTGCCGGCGGGTTCTTCCTTTTTCTCCCCGTTCTTTAACAGGTCAGCGAGCTGATGGAGACGCATCACGGCTTTATTGTACTCTTCCTCGGGATTATCCAGAGACATATTGACGATCAGGATGATCTTCTGGCGCAGGTTGTCAAAGGCGATGACCTGGTCAAAGAGCATGAGATCCACGTCCTTGAAGTTCTCCGTATCCTCTGCCTTACAGCGAACGCTTGGCTCACTGTAGCCTAAATAGTCATAGGAAAAATAGCCTACCAGACCGCCGGTAAAGGAGGGCAGATAGGAAAACCGGGGACTTTTGTACTCTGCCAGGATCTGCCGCAGATAGCTCGCCGGATCCTCTGTCCGGATGGAGAGATCGCCGATTTTCATCTGTCCCTTCACGCAGCTGATCTCGAGCTTTGGATCATATCCCAAAAAGGTATACCGGCCCCAGGTTTCATTGGCCTGCGCAGATTCCAGCATATAGCAGTGACTGGAAACATTTTTGAGAATGCGCATAGTCTCAATGGGGGTAATGAAATCAGATAACAGCTCACAGCTGACCGGAAGCACCCGGTACTTTCCCTCTGCCGCAATCCTCTCAATCTCATCTCTGGAAGGCAAAATCACCATCTTTTCTCTGCTCCTTTCCGCTCTGCACTCGATATGCAGATATAAAAAAAGTCCCTGACAGCTTAACATATAAGCTATCAAGGACGAATAATACGCAACTATCCGCGGTGCCACCTTGTATTCACGAATTCCTTCGTGCTCTTATCAGGATACCTCTATATCCCTGGCATATGACGTCTGCCTCTACGTCACAGAATACTCTGCCAAATGCATTTGCTCTGTGCCCTCAGCGATCCATTTGGCAATTTGTTTCTCATCTGATTCTCAGCATCTCAGACTCTCTGTAAAGGCATCACTGCTTTGATCTTCGCTTCAACGGTTTAATCTATTAAATTTACAAAAACTATACTAGCACCGGGGAATTGTTCTGTCAACCGTGCATTTGCCGCCCGGCCGATGTGCAGGAGTCATTACAGCTCACAATGCAGCCGGCCGAGCGAGCGGACATCACCGTCGGGACTCAGCGCACGGCCGGCGTCCAGGCAGCACTATTCTGCTTCTGAGTTCTCTTCGTCAGCAGTTTCAGAAGAGCCTGCTTCTGTACTTTCTTCTGATGCCGAATCAGCAGAGGACGCCTCTTCTGCGGCATCCTCGCCAGTTCCTTCCGCCTCATCCTCACTCGAAGCTTCTGCGGCTTCTGTGCTCTCCTCTGCGGAAGAGTCCTCACTGGTATCCGTCAGGTCGTCCACGGTCTTATCAAAGGCCGTATAGAGGGTGGATGTAACGGTGTACACGGTAGTGGAATCATCCACCTGCAGATAGTAGCGGCTGATGGTGCTGTTCTTATCGCCGATCTTTACGGTATGGCTGGTTCCGTCGCTTAAGATAAAGCTGATGGTCATCTGCGGATCGTCCAGACCGTACTGGGCAAAATCTGTCACATCGGCTATCTCGTTATCCCCTGTGATGTCCGCAAGATCAGCTGTCATGGTGGAGACGTTGCTCTCCTTTACCTTGGTATCGGCATTGTCAGCAAATTTCCAGGTATCCTCTTCCTTGGTCAGGTTATAGGCGGTATCTGCAGCATTGACAGAAATGGCGGTGATCTCCGCATCCTCTCCCAGGGACAGGGCTGTATAACTCTCCTCACTTTCCTCCTCTGCCTGCTTCTTTTTGGAATACGCACTGGCTGCAAAATAGCCGCCAACGCAGGCAATGAGTACGATCAGAAGTACGATCAGTTGAATCTTCTGTTTTTTCATATATCACCTATTTCTTTCTGCGCACCAGCCATGTGATGAATCCGATCAGCAGGATCACTACAGGAATCACGATGACGCAAAGGATGCTCATGGTAATCTGCTTCATGGAGGAAATGGTCATGGAGGAGCTGGAATAACTCTTTACAGGAATGGAAACGCTGCTGGTAGCCTCTACCATGTTGCCGAAGGTGCCTGTGAACAGGCTTAAGTTAGACCCGGAAACCATCTGGTCCGCATTGTCCGTAAACAGCTGGGAACAGCCGTAGATGTAGGCCGTGGAGCTGCCGTCGGTGCGCTCTGCCTTTACGCCGATGACAAAGCTGCCTGCCTCATCCTGGTCAGTCTGCTCCAGCGTCTGGTTGGGACTGGTCACATCCGCATGGATATAGGCGCTGTCAGAGGTGGTCAGCAAAGCCGTAAAGGTAATGCCTGTATTTTCCTCGTCATAGGAAAGAGCCTGCGCATAGGGCGCAAATACATAGCCGTTTCCGGACAGCACGCCGGAGGTGGCATCATCGTCTGAGGAAACCGTGGGCAGCAGGTAATAGCCGTTGCTGTAGAAATTGTTTCTGTTATTGTCGATGACGATGCCTGCTTTGGCCGTCACGCCGTAGAAGTCCAGGATCGTATTAAAGTTGGTCATATCGCCGGTAGCCTGGAAATTGGTGACGATCACCGCATTGCCGCCGTTTTCCAGATAATCCGTGACCTTCTTTGCATCATCCGCTGAGAAATCGGAAGTAGGCGCATTGATCACCACCGCCTGGGCATCCTCCGGCACACTGTCCTCTGTCAGCAGATTCAAGTCCGCCGTCTCAATGTTCTGCTTCTTTAACGCATTGAGGAAATCCTCGTCCATAGAGCTCTCTCCATGTCCTGTGATCATGTATACCTTGGGCATGTCATCGGTGGTGACATAGGCAATGGCAGAAGTGATCTGGCCCTCGCCGTCATAACCGGTCGTCTCGTAGGAATAGGTGGAATAATTCAGAGAGCTCTCATAGAGATCGCTGTAATTGATGACCTTGCTGCGCTCGGCGCTCTCCACTACCAGGCTGTTCTGGTAAAGCGTGGAAGCATTGTCGGAGTATTTATTGATGAATTCCGGATTGACCGCCGGATCCACTGTGGTGACCGTGATGTGATCCGACAGGGATTCATACTGCGCCAGGGTATTCTTTACCAGTTCATCCTGACTCTTCTCGCTGGAAAGTACATAAATCGTGATATCCTCATCCAGCGCCTTTACCAGAGACTTGGTATCATCTGTTAAGGTATAGAGCTTATTCTGGGATACATCGATAGTCTTTACGCTCTCCGGCAGAGCATTCACAGCCAGATTGACTACGACAGTGATCACCACAGCCACGGCGATCAGGCTGGTGC
>CAVKQI010000065.1:0-10930 GCA_963658405.1 bacterium
AACCTATGCGGAAAGCGGCTGATTCTGAAGAAAAAGCCGCTTTTCGAAGGAATAAAGGACGCAGGACGCTACAGGCTGCGCAAGAAGGAGGAGGCAATGTACAGAATAGAGCGAGTGGAAGAACTGGCGCCGAATATTTTTCTGATGGATGTGGACGCGCCGCGAGTGGCGAGACATGCGCTGCCCGGACAGTTTCTGATTGTCCGTGTAGACGAAGAGGGCGAGAGAATCCCGCTGACCATCTGTGACTATGATAAGGAGAAGGGAACCGTACAGATCGTATTTCAGGTGGTAGGTGCAGAGTCCTACAGAATGTCTTTGCTGAAGGCAGGGGACAGCTTCCACGATGTGGTAGGCCCGCTGGGCAAGGCTTCTGAGCTGACAGAGCTTCCTCCGGACGAACTGAAGGCCAAAAAGATCCTCTTTGTAGCCGGCGGCGTGGGAACCGCACCGGTTTATCCCCAGCTGAAATGGCTGAAGGAGCACGGTGTGCTGGCTGATGCCATTGAGGGCGCAAAGTCCAAGGATATCGTGATCTTGGAAGAGCAGATGAAGTCTGTGGCAGGCAATCTCTATGTGACCACGGATGACGGCTCCTACGGCCGCAGCGGCATGGTGACCAAGGTGATCCAGGACCTCTATGACGAAGGCAAGCGCTATGATCTGTGCGTGGCCATCGGTCCCATGATCATGATGAAATTTGTATGTAAGCTCACTAAGGAATTAGGACTTCCCACCATCGTCAGCATGAATCCCATCATGGTGGACGGTACCGGTATGTGCGGCGCCTGTCGTCTGATGGTAGGGGGCGAGGTGAAGTTTGCCTGTGTAGACGGACCCGAATTTGACGGACACAAGGTGGACTTTGATCAGGCTATGCAGCGCTCCAGACTGTACAAGACCCAGGAGGGTCGTCTGTATCTGCAGGCGAAGGAAGGAGATACCCACCACGGCGGATGCGGTCAGTGCAACGGCTAAAGACATCTGCAGACATCTGACAGGGAGACTGTCGGAGCAGGGAGTATACAGTTCGCCGCAGAAAAGCGGTGTCAGGAGGTAATCATGAATGGAATGACAAAGGTGCCGGTTCGGGAACAGGATCCCAAAGAACGGGCAGCTAATTTTAAGGAAGTATGTCTGGGATATGATCAGGAAGAAGCCAAGGAAGAGGCAATGCGCTGTCTGCACTGCAAGAATCCGCTTTGCGTGCAGGGCTGCCCTGTTTCCATTGATATTCCCGGCTTTATCGAAAAGATCAAAGAGGACGATGTGCCCGGTGCCTATGCGGTGATCAGCGAGTCTTCCGCACTGCCGGCAGTATGCGGCCGTGTATGTCCCCAGGAGAGCCAGTGCGAAGGCAAGTGCGTCCGTGGCATCAAGGGAGAGTCTGTCTCCATCGGCAAGCTGGAGCGCTACGTGGCAGATACCGCCAGAGAGATGGGCGTTCGTCCGGTAAAGAGCGCAGAGAATAAAAATAAAAAGGTAGCCGTCATCGGCTCCGGTCCTTCCGGCCTTACCTGTGCCGGCGATCTGGCAAAGATGGGCTATGACGTGACCATTTTCGAGGCCCTGCACAAGGCAGGCGGCGTGCTGGTCTATGGTATTCCGGAGTTTCGTCTTCCCAAGGAAGCGGTCGTGGAAAAGGAGATCGAGAATGTCCGCGCTCTGGGCGTCAAGATCGAGACAGACTGTGTCATCGGCAAGTCCACCACCATTGACGCACTCTTAGAGGAAGAGGGCTTCTCCGCTGTCTATATCGGCTCCGGTGCAGGCCTTCCCAAGTTTATGAATATCCCCGGCGAGCAGGCACTGGGTGTCTTCTCCGCCAATGAGTATCTGACCAGAAGCAACCTGATGAAGTCCTTTGACGAGAATTCCAGGACCCCCATCATGCGCGCGAAGAAGGTAGCCGTCGTAGGCGGCGGCAATGTGGCTATGGATGCAGCCCGTACAGCCCTTCGTCTGGGTGCAGAGGTACATGTGGTCTATCGCCGCAGTGAGGAAGAGCTTCCTGCCAGAAAGGAAGAAGTCCATCACGCAAAGGAAGAAGGTATCATCTTTGATCTGCTCACCAATCCGGTGGAGATCACAGAGGATGAAAACGGCTGGGTAAACGGCATTCGCTGCGTGCGCATGGAGCTGGGCGAGCCGGATGCTTCCGGCAGACGCAGACCGGTGGAGATCCCGGGCAGTGAATTCACCATGGACGTGGATGCAGTCATCATGTCCCTGGGCACCTCCCCGAACCCCCTGATCTCCTCCACCACCAAGGGCCTGGAGATCAACAAGCGCGCCTGCATCGTGGCCGATGAAACCAACGGTCAGACCAGCAAGGCAGCTGTCTTTGCCGGCGGCGACGCCGTGACCGGTGCAGCTACGGTGATCCTGGCTATGGGTGCCGGAAAAGCGGCGGCAAAGGGAATCGACGAATATTTAAGCGCCCGCTAGAAAGCGGACAGATGTGGAAGAGGTGCTGTGGGTATCTCTTCCACATTGCGCATATAAACAGGACAGAACGCAAGGAAAATGTCCTGCTTATAGGCAGATCAAGCAATGAAAAGCGGAGAGAGCAGGCTCTTTTCCGGGCAGGAGGAAGCAGTGAATATAGACATTCTTGCAGTGGGAAAGCTCCGGGAGAGCTTCTGGCGGGAGGCATCCCAGGAATATTGCAAACGGCTGGGACGCTATGCCAGGATACAGATCTGTGAGGCAGAAGAGGTAAAAAAGCCTGACGTCATTCCGCCGGGATTGGAAAAGCAGATCCTGGAAAAGGAGGCAGCCCGTCTTCGCAAATTTTATAAAAACGGTGCCTACCGCATCGCACTGGCCATCGACGGGCAGATGCTGGATTCCGTGCAGCTCTCCGAAAAGCTGGAGGACTGCATGCTGACAGGGCACGATACGGTGCAGTTCATCATCGGCGGCGCCATCGGCCTTGATCCCTCCTTGCTGCGGGAGGCAGATCTGCGGCTTAGTTTCTCGAAGATGACCTTCCCCCATCAGCTGATGCGGGTGATCCTGCTCGAGCAGGTCTATCGTTCCTTCCGGATCATGCGGGGAGAGCCTTATCATAAATAGGCCGGACAGACAGCTGCTCGGTAAGCTGAGCAAGCTTGGCAGGCAGCGCAGTCCTATCGGGAAAATTCTCCTCATGCTGCCTCATTGCAGTGTCATGGAGGTATGGATGCGGAAACAGCAGCATGGCTGCCGGATCTACAGGAGAGACGCAGAAATTTACAGTCAAAGGAAAAGCTAAATGACATTACAGCTGGATTTGCCTGCATCGGTACAGAGAAGTATCTTTGGAAGTCACGATGCTTATATCAGAAAAATAGAAGATGATCTGTCGGTGATGATCCTGAACCGGGACGGCTTTGTGAAGATCACCGGGGAGGAAAAGGCCGTACAGCAGGCAGCGGTCATCCTGCAGGAGCTGGCGGAGCTCACCAGACGGGGCACAGACATTGAAGCGCAGAAGGTGGATTATGCTTTGGAGATGAAGAATGAAGCGGAGCCGGATATGCTCCTTAAAATAGACGCAGACTGTATCTGCCATACCGTCACCGGCAAACCGGTGAAGCCAAAGACATTAGGGCAGGAACAGTATATCGAGGCCATTCGCAAGAATATGATCGTCTTTGCCAACGGCCCGGCGGGCACCGGCAAGACCTTTCTGGCCATGGCCATGGCCATCACAGCTTTTCAGAACGAAGAGGTGCAGCGTATCATCCTGACCAGACCCGCCATTGAGGCGGGGGAAAAGTTAGGCTTTTTGCCGGGAGATCTTCAGAGCAAGATCGACCCCTATTTACGGCCTCTGTATGATGCCCTCTACCAGATCATGGGCGCAGACAATTTCCAGCGCAATATGGAAAAAGGACTGATCGAAGTGGCACCCCTGGCTTATATGCGGGGACGCACACTGGACAATGCCTATATCATCCTGGATGAGGCGCAGAATACCACCCCGGAGCAGATGAAGATGTTCCTGACCCGCTTGGGCTTTGGCTCCCATGCCATCATCACCGGCGATACCACCCAGAAGGATCTATCGCCCGGCAGCGCATCGGGACTGGATGTGGCCTCCCGGATCCTTAAGAATATCGACGGGATCAGCTTTATTTCCCTTACGTCCCGCGATGTGGTGCGTCATCCTCTGGTGCAGAAGATCGTCAAGGCCTACGAAGAATATGATCAGAAGCAGGCAGCCCGGTTAAAGGAGCGGAAGCATTCCAATGAGCAAGGTCATTTTGAACGCAGAAATACAAACAGAAGAAAAGTTTGATTTTTCCTATGAGACAGTGGCGGAAAAGGTGTGCCGTCAGGCTCTTTTGCAGGAAGGATTTCCCATGGATGCGGAGATCGAGCTGACGGTCACGGGACCGGAGGAGATCCACCGGATCAACCGGGAATACCGGGATGTGGACAGGGAGACGGATGTGCTCTCCTTCCCGAACCTGGAATATGAGACGCCGGGAGATTTTTCCATGATCGAGGAGGACGGGGCAGACTGCATGGATCCGGAAACCGGATGCGTCTTTGTGGGCTCTATCGTCATCAATGCGGACAAAGTCAGAGAGCAGGCCAAAGAGTACGGACACAGCACCCTCCGGGAATACGCTTTCCTGGTGGCGCACAGCATGATGCATCTGTGCGGCTATGACCACGTGGATGTATCTCCCGAGGAGGCAGCTCACATGGAAGAGAAGCAGGAGCAGGTGCTGCAGGCCTTAGGGATAGGAAGGGAGAGCGTCGCCTATGAATCGTAATACAGCGCGAAAGGGAAAGACAGATAGGACAGCGGCCGGTGCTGCTGTCCTGTTTCTGTTCGCTGCTGTGGCCCTGTCCCGCTTTTTCTTTACCTGGGTCATCGGCGTCGAGGGAAGTGATTGTCTGACCTTTCCCCTGGAGCTCTATGCCATCGTGCTGGTGATCGCCGGGCAGGGGATTTCCGGGACATTGAGCAGCCTGATCCGCAGCCGGATGGCCAGAGGGCAGCTAAAGAGTGCACATAGGCTGATGCAGGCGGTCATGGGGATGAGTCTGGGAGCCGGCCTCTTCCTCACGGCAGCGGTGATGCTGGGAGCGGATTTTCTCTCCGGAAAGCTCTTTTCCACAGGAGGCAGCCGCATGGCGCTTTTTCTCATCGGTCCTTCTTTTCTTCTGACGATGGCGGCCGCCGTGCTGCGGGGCTATTTTCAGGGCGTACGCTTTGCCAGGATCAGCAGACATTCCTGTATTCTCCAGGCCATACTGGTGCCGGCGGCAGGCTGCGCAGGAGGCGTCCTTTTATCCGGCTACGGCAGGAAGGTGGCTGCTCTTTTGCAGAATGAGACCTATCAGGCCGCTTATCAGGCCGCAGGCGTCTGTGCAGGCATATCCATAGCTTCCCTCCTTTGCCTGCTGCATCTGGTGATCGTCTATCTGCTGACCAGACCTGTTCTGGCCAGACGCAGGGCAGAGAATGACAGACAGTACAATGTAGAGAGTGTGAGCGCACTGCTTGGCACCTTTTCCGGCAGCTTTCTGCCTGCCTTCATGACATTGCTCTTCCAGTCCCTTCCCGTTCTGATCCTGGCGCAGCTTTTTTTTGCGCAGGGAAAGGAAGGAGCAGCAGAGAGCTGGGGCGTTTTTTACGGACAGGTCCTTCCCCTGGTGCAGGGCATTGCACTCCTGGATGCGATTCCTTTCCTGGGTATGGTATCCCAGCTGGGACGGGAGTGGGAAAAGGGCAGTTATCAGAATTACCGGAGCCGGATCGGCATCGTGCTTCGGCTTTCCGCCTTTCTGACGGCGCCGGCCATGCTCTGGCTCATTGCCAATGCCGAGTGCATTGCGGCGGCCTTCGGACAGAGTAAAGGACAGGGCGCCATGCTCCTGGCAGCCGGGAGCGCGGGCATTCTGCTGATGAATCTGGGTATCCTTGCCTCCCTTCTTTTGCAGAAGACCGGTTATCCGTTTACCTGCGGGATCTGCGCGGGCGCCGCTTTTCTGGTGCATCTGCTTTTTATGCTGCTTTTGAGAGGACGTATGGACGATCCGGCCGCGGCAGCGGCGGTTTCTTTCCTGCTCTTTTGGCTTTTTGACCTGGTATTTATGCTGGCGGCCGGCAGGAAAGTATTTATGCTGCGGTTTCGCTGGCTGGGAGATCTGGTGCGGATCCTCCTGGTGAGCGCCCTGGCATCTCTGCCGGGATTTTTCCTGACCACGATCCTGCAGGCAGCGATCGGCCCGTGGCCGACGCTGTGCATCAGTCTGCCGATCTATGTGGTGATTTACGTGATCCTGGCGATCTTTACCGGGGCGGCAGATCTGTATCATATGGACCGTCTGCCGGGCGGACAGATCGTACTGCGCGCAGCACAGCTTTTCCGCCTGCACTGACAGACAGTATCACGGCGCCGGCAAGGCAGCGGCGGGGAACGCCGCCGCAAAGGCGGATGTCCGGACGGAGGCTGCCGATGCCGTGATATACAGGAGACATACCGGATAGGGCGGACACAGAGAAAGAGAGAAAGCAGGAAATCATGAGCAGAGAATGCACACAGGTGCTGGTGATCGGCGCCGGGGCGGCCGGCTGTATGGCGGCCCTGGCAGCGGCCCGGAGAGGGGCAAAGGTCCGGCTTATAGACGGTAATTCCCAGATCGCCAGAAAGATCTATGCGACCGGAAACGGCCGCTGCAACCTGACCAACAGCCTGATGACGCCGGACTGCTATTACCAGAGCAGGCAGGGGGCAGAGGGCGGCGAGATCCTGCGGCGGATGGCGCCTTTTGACGAAAAGGCGCTGCTGGCATTTTTCCGACAGGAAGGAATTTACTGTCACGAGCGGGCAGGTTACTGGTATCCCCGGACAGACCAGGCGGCGGTCATCGCCGCTTTTTTTGAAAAAGCGCTGACGGAGGCCGGTGTGGAGACCACGCTGGGGGAGAGAGTCCTTTCCCTGACGCATGCAGAGGACGGCTTCCGGGCCAGGACGGTGCAGAGTACAGCGGCCGATCCCGATACAAAAGGAACTCGAAAAGGGAAGAACGGAAGGAAAAATATCCCTGCATCAGCAGACAAAAAGAAGGAAACCATGCAGGATGTGCCGGAAAAAATATATCAGGCAGACAAGGTGATCCTCTGCACAGGCGGCATGGCAGCGCCTTCCCTGGGAAGCACAGGAGATGGCTATGCCATGGCGGCGAGCTTCGGACATACGGTTATAAGGCCGGTGCCGGCATTGACTTCCCTTTCCGGGGATGCACCCGGCCTTTTCCTGATGGCGGGGGTGCGCTGCGATGCAGCAATCACTCTGGAGATGGCAGGACAACGCCTTCGCACAGAGCGGGGAGAGCTGCAGCTCACAGGAGAGGGACTTTCCGGGATCCCGGTCTTTCAGCTCTCCAGACTGGCCTCTGCGTATCTGGCACAGGACAGCGGGAAGAGCGGATACATCGAATGCAACCGGGAGAATGGATCAGCCCGGACAGAGGCTGCGAAGCAGGTCGTGGGAAACGATGATCGCTGCCAGGGCACAGGAGAAAAAGAAGGTGCGAAACAGAACGCACATAGACAGGCGGAAATCTGTCTGATCGTGGATTTTCTGCCGGAATTTGCGAAGGAAAGCTGGAAAGAAGTCTGTGCAGAGAGAATGGCGCAGCAGGAGAATATGACGCTAGAGCAGTTCTATTTAGGTCTGGTGCACCGGAAGGTGCTGGACGGGCTGCTGGCCCGCCGCGGTCTTTGCGCGGAGAATAAGACCGGAAAGCTGCGGCAGAACGGCCGCTGGTACCTCTTGGAGGAAGTGCTGCAGGAAATGCGGCATTTCCGTGTGCCGGTGACAGGCACAGGCAGCTGGGAGAAAGCCCAGGTGACCGCCGGCGGTATTCCCCTTGATGAGATCGGAGAGGACTTTGGTTCCTTAAAGCAGCCGGGACTTTACCTGGCGGGAGAGATCCTGGACGCAGACGGTATCTGCGGTGGCTATAACTTGCAATGGGCCTTTTCCGGCGGCTGGCAGGCAGGCTGCGCGGCGGCAGAAAAGGCATAAGGGTCATACAGTCATAAGAGACGTAAGAGTCATACAGACATACAGTCACAAGAGAAATAAGAGTCATACAGAAATAAAAGTCATAAGAGACATAAGTGTAATAAAAGGAACAGAGAGCACATGATCAAGATCACACAGATTAAAATCGAATGCGGACGGGGGCAGGGGGCACTGGAACATAAGATCCGCAGCCTTCTTCGACTGCAGCCAAAGGAAAAGTTTGGCTGCCAGATCCTAAAGCACTCCGTGGATGCACGGAAAAAGCCCCTGCTTTTCGATATTTATACAGTGGCGGTGAGCCTGCCTGCCCAGCGGGAAAAACAGATCCTCTCTTCCTGCAGAAAGCAGAATATTACGGCATGGGAGAGTACGCCTTATCGTTTCCCTGAAGGCGGCGAGAGCGCCATGGAGCAAAGACCGGTGGTGATCGGCGCAGGACCTGCGGGCCTTTTCTGCGCGTATTTTCTGGCCGAGGCAGGCTATTGTCCCGTGCTTTTGGAGCGGGGAGAGGCCATGGAACAGCGGACAAAGGATGTGGAGTCCTTTTTTGCCGGAGCGCCTCTGCAGACCGTCTCCAACGTGCAGTTCGGAGAGGGCGGCGCCGGCACTTTTTCCGACGGTAAGCTCAATACCCTGGTGGGGGATAAGGCAGGCCGCGGAAGCGCTGTCCTGCAGCTTTTCGTAGAATGCGGCGCCCCGGAGGAGATCCTCTATGAGGGAAAGCCCCATATCGGCACGGACAGGCTGCGGCAGGTCATCGTAAACCTTCGCCATAAAATCGAGGAAGCCGGTGGGGAGATCCGTTTCCGCTCCCAGTGCATGGGCCTTTTGCAGGAAGGAGGTCTGGTGCGCGGCGTGCAGGTGCGGGAGAGAGCCGGCGCAGGAGAGCAGGCAGAATATCGGGACTATGAGCTGCCGGCCCAGGCAGTCGTGCTGGCACCGGGACACAGTGCCAGAGATACCTTTGAGGAGCTGTACAGGGAGAAGATCCCCATGACCCAGAAGGATTTCGCCATAGGCTTTCGCGTCTCCCATCCCCAGAAGCTGATCAATGAGAGTCAGTACGGCACGGGGGAGGAGACAGTACTGGAACGGATGGGACTGCCGGCAGCCAGCTACAAGCTGACAGCCAGAGCAGATTCCGGACGTGGTGTCTACTCCTTCTGCATGTGCCCCGGCGGCTATGTGGTGAATGCGTCCTCGGAGAAGGGCATGCTGGCGGTAAACGGCATGAGCAACTACGACAGAGGAAGCGCCCGCGCCAACAGCGCTATCGTCATGACGGTCTCGGCCGCGGACTTCGGGCCGTATCTGGAAGCGTATTTACAAAAGGATGACAGCAGCCGTTCCTATACAGCAGAGGAAAGCTTCGGGAAGGACAGTCCCTGCATTGCAGACAGAAACGGCGGCGCAGAGAGCATCTGTGCACCGGATCATCCGCTGGCAGGCATGACTTTCCAGAGACTATTAGAAAAAAGAGCCTATGACCTGGCGCAGGGCAAGGTGCCGGTGGAATCCTACCGCGATTTTGCAGCAGGGGAGTGCAGCGGGGAGAAATCCTCCGGACAAAGCGCCTTTGAAAAGGATCCCTGCATTCGGGGCGCGTGGGCCTATGCGCCCCTGCATACCCTGCTGCCAGAGCAGCTGACACAGGATTTTAAAGAGGGCATGGAACACTTTGACAGACAGATTCACGGCTTTGCCGGGGAAGATGCCTATGTGATCGGCTTAGAGAGCAGAACTTCCTCACCGGTGCGCATCACCAGAGGCGAGGACTGCCAGTCCCTGCTGCAGGGACTCTATCCCTGCGGAGAAGGGGCAGGCTATGCCGGAGGCATTATGTCGGCGGCCATGGACGGCATCAAAGTGGCAGAGGCTATACACCAGGCATACGGAAGCCTTAGACCGTAACGGCAGCTGCGGCTGTGCGTGTGATCATAAAGACAGGAATATCTGCGGGTCTGCGGGAAAATCTGCGCGAAAGGCGATTTTGCGAATGGGCTCTGAATAGTTACTAATTCTTTAAGATAGAAGCGAAGCAGATACTGTCAGGGAAGGATGGAACAGGGTTTGAAAGAAATGGAAAAGGAAGAAGTGGAACAGCAGGAAAATATCCTCCGGCAGGAGGGTATAGAGTATCGGAAACAGCTGCCGGAGCGGAAGCGTATCGTCATCAAAGTTGGTACCTCTTCCCTGCTGCGTCCGGAGACAGGGCGTCTGGATTATCACAAGATCGACCGGCTGGCCAGGGAACTCTCCGATATCAAGAATAAGGGTAAAGAGGTGATTCTGGTGAGCTCCGGCGCCACCGCTGTGGGTCGTGAGGTAGTGAGTGGCAGGACAAAGAGCCTGGAAAGCGACAGCCCCATCACCGTCAAGCAGGCCTGCGCTTCTATCGGCCAGGCGAGACTGATGATGATCTATCAGAAGTGTTTTGAGGATTACAACCAGCTGACAGGTCAGATCCTGATGACCAAGAATACCATCACCAACAGCCTGAGCAAGTACAATCTGCATAATACCTTTACGGAGCTGTTAAAGCTGGACGTCATTCCCATCGTCAATGAAAATGACTCCGTGGCCACCTACGAATACAAGGTAGGCGACAATGACAGCCTGGCTTCCATGGTCTCCTCCCTGATCGGTGCAGATCTCCTGATCCTTTTATCCGATGTGGACGGCCTCTATACCGATGATCCCCGTTCCAATCAGGACGCCCGCTTCATCGAATATGTGCCGGCATTGACGGATGAGATGATGGATATGGGAAAGGCTACACCCGGCAGCGCAGGGGGAACCGGCGGCATGGCCACCAAATTAAGTGCGGCAAAGATCGCCACCAGCAGCGGGTGCGATATGGTGATCGTCAACAGCAAAAACATGAATATCATCCA
>CAVKQI010000065.1:11185-13921 GCA_963658405.1 bacterium
TATGCCAAAGGAGCTGCGGAAGGCTTACAGCAGACGGATCACGGAAAAGGTCCTGGAGAGTGAATACTACAGGCAGGCAAGGACGATTCTGATCTATGTGAGCTTTCGCAGTGAAGTGGAGACAATGCCCCTGATCCGGAGAGCCCTGGAGGATGGAAAAGAGGTCTTCCTGCCGAGAGTGATGCCCTCCGCCTATCAGGAAAAAACGGGTGAGATGGAATTTTACCGGGTAACGGATGCGGGCGACCTCGACAATCTGGAAATATCCAGGTGGGGCATTCCGGAGCCGCCTGCTTTAGAAGAACGACGATTCATCCCGGAAGAAAACACAGAAGGAAAGACAGAAGGAAAGACAGAAGGTAATACAGAAAGCAATACAGAAGAAAACGCAAAGGAAAGCGCCAAGGAAAGCTCAAATGGACAGATCCTGATGATCATGCCCGGCGCTGCCTTTGACCGCAGCTGCAATCGCATCGGCTATGCCGGGGGCTTTTATGACAGGTATCTGGGACGCTTCCCGGCATGTGAGACCATGGCCCTGGCCTTTTCTCTGCAGATCACCGATGAGATTCCCGCAGAGGCCCACGACAGAAAGCCGTCGTGCATCATAACGGAAAGCGGTATCATCCATTGAGGATCGCATCAGGGAATTCGCCTACGCGAAAAGGAGATAACATGACAAAAACTGTAGAAGAGATCTGCCGTGACGGGGCTGGGGTGAAGTATGAGATCCAGCGTCTGACCACGGAAAAGAAGAATGAAGTTTTAAAGGCAGCGGCAAAACTGCTGGTGGAGAGAGAAAAGGAAATCCTGGAGGCTAATCAGCAGGATATTGAGAGGGCGAAGGAAAACGGCATGCGTCAGGCCATGCAGGACCGGCTTCTTTTGACGTCAGAGCGCATCGCCCAGATGGCAGAGGGGCTGGTGCAGGTGGCGGATCTGCCGGATCCCAACGGAGAGGTGATGGATGAATTTACCAGACCGAACGGCCTTTGCATCCGCAGAGTCAGAGTGCCTTTAGGTGTCATCGGTATTATCTATGAGTCCAGACCTAATGTGACGGCAGACGCCTTTGCCCTTTGCTTTAAGGCCGGCAATGCCGCAATTCTGAAGGGAGGCAGTGATGCCCTTTCTTCCAATGAGGCCATCACAAAGGTGCTGCAGAGCGCCCTGAAGAGCTGTCAGGTAAATCCTAATGCGGTGCAGCTCATTGCTACCGCAGACCGCAGCGCTGCCAGAGAGTTTATGAAGATGAGAGAATTCGTGGATGTGCTGATTCCCCGCGGCGGTGCGGGACTGATCCGGGCCGTGGTGGAAGAGAGCGATATCCCTGTGATCGAGACCGGCACAGGCAACTGCCATATTTACATTGATAAGGATGCGGACCTTGAGAAGGCCGTTCCCATCGTGGTCAATGCCAAGACGCAGCGGATCAGCGTATGCAATGCGGCGGAGTCCCTGGTGGTGCACGAAGCAGTCAAAGAGACCTTTCTGCCTCTGCTGGCAAAGGCTATGGAGAAACACGGGGTAGAGCTGCGGGCAGATGAAAAGTCCAGAGCGTTCCTGCCGGGCGCCGTGGCTGCCACCAAAGAGGATTTCGGAAAAGAGTATCTGGATTATATTCTGTCGGTAAAGACCGTGGCATCCTTAGAGGAGGCCATCGAGCATATCAATCACTACAATACGGGGCATTCGGACTGCATCGTGACAGAAAATGAGGAGCGTGCAGAGCAGTTCTTAAGAGATGTGGATGCCGCCTGCGTCTACGTGAATGCTTCTACCAGATTTACGGACGGCTTTGAATTCGGCTTCGGCGCCGAGATCGGTATCAGTACCCAGAAGCTGCACGCCAGAGGTCCCATGGGCCTGCCGGCGTTGACTTCCTACAAGTACCAGATACGGGGCAACGGCCAGATCAGGAATTGATCCCGGAGGCACGCTGCATGGGCTCTTTGGCGAAGTGATTAAAGACGGCAATGGAACGTCCCACACCTACCATGGAGACGATGGTGCCCAGGCCTACGCCGAAGAGGGGATTCCCCAGAATGGCGCCAATGACCAGGGAAAGGGCCACGCAGCAGATGTCAAAGATGTTTTTGGTAAGTCCCAGGGGCTTGTGGACATGCTTGGCTACGCAGTTGACGATGCCGTCTCCGGGATTGGGGACGAGGTCCATATCTACCGTCATGGCAGCGCCCACACCGGTAAAGACTACGGCGAGGACCAGCACCAGCAGATCCGTGGGAAGATAGCCACTCTGATAAGTGACCAGATTTTCAAATACCTTCAGGAAACGGGTAAAGAAAATGCTCAGCACGATCTGCAGAAGGTCTGTCCAGCGGCGGTCCTTGCCGTTAATGATAAACTGTGCTGCCACCAGAATGACATAGAGCAGCAGGGTCAGATCGGCAAAGCTAAGACCCATTCCCTCACTAATGGTATAGGGCACAGAGATGATGGCGGAGGATCCCAGACCTGTCTTGGTATTCAGGGTCAGACCCATGGCCAGGATCAGCATGCCCAGAATATAGAAAAACCAGCGATAGAACAGGTCTCTTTTTTTAGAAGGAGTATCCGAAAGGGTGCTCCTTTTTTTATTCTGCGAAATTTCTTCGCGGTTTGCCTGTTTGTTTTGCAACTCTGTTTCTGCTTCTTTTTCTTTTTTCATAATATTCTCCATTCCGCAGGCGTTCTCGCCGGAGGAATCGCAAAGCAAATTTCAGATTTGCTTTTGCG
>CAVKQI010000066.1:0-13817 GCA_963658405.1 bacterium
AGCAACCGGCTCATAACCGGTCGGTCCTGGGTTCGAGTCCCCGAAGGTCCATTGTGGAAGACCAGTTCCATATGCCGGCATGGCGGAATTGGCAGACGCGCAGGACTTAAAATCCTGTTCGAGTTAAATCGAGTGCCGGTTCGACCCCGGCTGCCGGCAGTAAAGCCTCATGCGAAAGCATGAGGCTTTTTGCGTATCGTGCGCCGCCGGGCGTCGATAACAAAAAAGCTCTGAAATCAAAGATTTCAGAGCTTTTTATAAGAGCGACAGACGAGGCTCGAACTCGCGGTCTCCACCTTGGCAAGGTGGCGCTTTACCAACTAAGCTACTATCGCATTTATGTACTTGCCGCTTGCTGTATTTCTCAAGCGCAAGACATATTTTGCCATAACCTTCCGTTCCTGTCAACACTTAAAATTAAATTTTTGCGGGGAATATTTCCTGCTATCTGTATATGACCGATCGTTTTAACGGTTTTGTGAAAAAGAAAAAACAATGATATAATGAAAGCCGGCTGCCGCATAGAAGGCAGTCGGCTTTTGCGTCCTCTTTTGCAGCGACACATCGCGGGACAAAAGAAAAGGCAAAAGCAAAATGACGATGGATAATTTACGCAGATCCGTCTCTGCGAAATCTTCATTACAGAGTCCGCATGGAACGGCGGTATGGCAGGACAACAATGTTAAAAAATTTACTGGAAGAGATAGACATGCCCCGGGAGGCTGCAACGCAGATCCTGGAGCTGGATAGAGAGATCCCTTATGAAACGCTGACAGAGGCCGTGGAGGCACTGTATGCACCGGGCAGCCGGGAAAAGGGACTGGACAGACTGAAGGAGCAGCTCGGTGAGGATCCCCGGGGGATTCGGATGCTGACGGTGATGCTGCACTGCGCAGATACCCGAACGCGCAGCAGATATGAGGAAAAGAGGATAGATGCACAGATCTACGTGCAGACGATGTGCTGCTTTTCCAGATTCCTGAGGGAATATGGTGATGCAGAGAAAGCGGTGGGATTTGACAGGGAATTCTGGACACCCAGACAGCTCTCTCTTTGCCTTTTCCGGATCGGCACGCTGGAATATGAGCTTCTGGAGCGCGAAGGAGAGAAGGTGATCGACATCCATATCCCGTCGGATGCACAGCTGACGCCGGAAGCATTGCGCGCATCTTACAGAGAAGCGAGGGTTTTTCTGGCACAGTTTTATACAGAGTGGGCAGGGACGCCTATGGAATGTGATTCCTGGCTGCTTTCCCCGGCCTTGTCAGAGCTCCTGGGGCCGGATTCCCGGATCCTTTTATTTCAGCAGGCTTTTGCAGTCACAAAGACAGATCCGGAGGCGGCGGATTATCTGGAATGGGTCTATCATTATTCTCCCGGACAGGCAGAAGATATTCTGGCTGGGTGTAAAGATGGGATCGTGACCGGAGAAGTCATTTCTTCTCTGCCGGTGCAGACCTCTTTGCAGCGGCGGATGAAGGAATACCTGGCGCGGGGCGGCAAAGTAGGCACAGCCCGGGGCATCCTGGAAAAGCCATGGGAGCAGAGAGAAGAACGATAAGCGTGGAAGATACGAAACAAAGAGAAAAACGATAAGCGCGGAATCTGCGAAACAGAGAGACAGAGGATATAACAGAGTTAACGGCCCGCCAACGAAAGGCAGAGGGCTTTCGCCTGTGAAAACGAAAGGATTTTAGTTATGAATAATATGACCTCCTTATTCCTTGCACAGTCCTATCAGGATGCCTGGGATGACCACATCCGGTCTAAAAACAGAGAGCGATTCGCCAGATGGGATTATGTGATCCTGACAGCCTCCGATGAAAATCAGGCCAGAGGCTTCCGGCTGCAGTTGGAGGAGCGGATGGCGGCAGGAGAGCTGGACGAGAGGACCCATTTTGCCGTGCTGCCGGATCCGGCAGGAGAGAGAGTGGGCTCCGGCGGCGCTACCTTGAATGTGCTTTCCTATATCGCGCAGAGAGAAAAGAAGGCGGATTTTAAGGGAAGACGGATCCTGGTGATCCACTCCGGCGGCGATTCCAAGCGGGTCCCGCAGTACTCTGCGCTGGGCAAGCTCTTTTCACCGGTGCCAAGGATCCTTCCTTCCGGAAGACCTTCCACCCTTTTTGATGAGTTCATGATCGGCATGAGTGGTGTGCCCAGCCGGATCCAGGAGGGTATGCTGGTGCTCTCCGGGGATGTGCTGCTGCTCTTTAATGCTCTGCAGATCGATTTTTCCGGAGAGGGCGCTGCCGCGATCTCCTTTAAGAAGGAAGTGGAGACAGGCAAGAACCACGGCGTATTCCTGAGGGGAGAGGACGGCTGCGTATCCTGCTTCCTCCACAAGCAGACCGTGGAGACTCTGACAGAGCGGGGTGCGGTCAATGAGCACGGCAAGGTGGATATTGATACCGGCGCGGTACTCTTTTCCTCCGCCATGCTGGCCTCACTCTACAGTCTGATCAGCACAGACGGAGAGCCGGATGCACAGAAATTTGCAGAATATGTAAACAGCAGGGCGAGACTTTCCTTTTACGGAGACTTCCTCTATCCCCTGGCGGCAGAGTCCACCCTGGAGCAGTTCTATCAGGAAAAGCCGGAGGGGAGCTTCTGCCAGGAGCTCCATGACTGCAGGACAAAGGTCTGGGAAGTGCTGCGTCCCTACCGCATGAAGCTGCTTCGCTTATCCCCGGCAGAGTTCATTCACTTCGGCACCACCAGGGAGATCATGAAGCTGATGAACGAGCAGATCCGGGACTATCAGAGTCTTGGCTGGACCAGACAGGTGGCGGGCTCTGCCGTCAGCGAGGACGCGGCCCTTTACAACAGTGTGGTCTCCGCGCAGGCCAGCGTGGGAAAAGGCTGCTATTTCGAGGACAGCGACGTGCGCGGCGGGTCGGTGATCGGCGATGAGGTGCTTCTTTCCTATGTCACCATCGAGGGACAGACGATTCCTGCCCATGTGGTACTGCACGGCCTGAAGCAGGAGGACGGCCGTTTTGTGGTCAGAATCTACGATATCCTGGATAATCCCAAGGAAAAGCTGGAAGAGGAAGGGCGCTTTCTCGGCGTGCCCATGGCGGATTTCCTGCAGGCCTACGGCCTGGATGCTGCTGTGCTGTGGCCTGATCAGGAGCATTACCTGTGGTTTGCCGATCTGTATGTGCCCAGGGAAAATGTGAAGGAGGCCGTAGACGAGGCACTGAAGCTCTATCGCCTGGTAAGATATGTGCCGGTGCTGCTGGGAAAAGCTGAGAAATCGCAGGCAGAAGAGGAATACGATTATCAGAAGGATCTGGAGAACTGGCTGTCGGCCAAGCGGGAGAGCCTCTGCGACGGATTCCACCGGTGTGATCCGGAGGCGGTATTGGAATGGAACAGCCGCCTGCGCAGGATCGTGCAGATGGACAGCCTGACCAAGCTGATCCGGGCAGGCGGCACGGTGGAGCAGGCCATCGATATGATGCAGGGAGAGATCCCGGACGCCTTCCAGCGCGACTGGATGGAGAAAAAGGCACAGAAAGCTTCCTTCTCGGAAAAGATGCGGATCTATTATTATATGGGACGGATCATCGGCGGCGCAGAGGGTGAAAAATACCTCGATCAGTGCTTTGAGACGATCCGCAGCTCTATTCTGGAGGAGACCCTGCACGGCCTCACCTACCGGGAAAATCTGCACATCGCCCACGAGGAAACGCAGAATCTCCTTCCTCTTCGTGTGAACTGGGGCGGCGGCTGGAGCGATACGCCTCCTTACTGCAATGAGAACGGCGGCACGGTCTTGAATGCGGCCCTTAAATTAAACGGCGAGCTGCCGGTATGCGTGACGGTGCGAAAACTGCCGGAATACAAGGTGGTCTTTGACAGCCGGGATATGGATACCCACGGAGAATTCACAGACCTTAAAAAGCTGCAGGACTGCTCCAATCCCTATGATCCCTTTGCCCTGCAGAAGGCAGCACTGGTGGCCTGCGGCATCATTCCTGCGGCGGGTAAACCCCTGGGACAGGAAAAGAATCTGACACAGATCCTGGAGCGCATGGGCGGTGGTATCTTCCTCTCCACAGAGGTGACCGGTGTGCCAAAGGGCAGCGGTCTTGGCACCAGCAGTATTCTGGCCGGTGCCTGCGTGAAGACTTTGTTTGACTTCTTCGGTCTGGAGTATACGGAGAGCGAACTCTATGATCACGTGCTGTGCATGGAACAGATCATGAGTACCGGCGGCGGCTGGCAGGATCAAGTAGGCGGCCTCACCCCGGGTATTAAGTATATTACGGCAAGACCCGGACTCCATCAGGTGCTGAAGGTAGAGCACATCACCCTGGCACCGGAGACGCTGCAGGAGCTGAACGACCGGTTCGTGCTGATCTATACCGGACAGCGCCGTCTGGCCCGGAACCTGCTGCGTGACGTGGTGGGCAGATATATCGGCGCCAATCCCGACGCGGTCTATGTGCTGGAGGAGATCCAGAAGATGTCCGCGCTGATGCGCTTTGAACTGGAGCGGGGCAATGTGGACGGCTTTACGACACTGCTGAATAAGCACTGGGAGCTCTCCAAAAAGCTGGATCAGGGCAGCACCAATACCTGCATCGATCAGATCTTTATGACCATCGACGATCTGCTGGACGGCAGGATGATCTCCGGCGCAGGCGGCGGCGGCTTCCTGCAGGGCATGCTGAAAAAGGGCGTCACCAGGCAGCAGGTGCGGGAGCGCCTGCATCATGTGTTCCAGGACAGCGGCGTGGATGTCTGGGACTGCGAGCTGATCTAGCACAGGGAAGCCATTTGCAGGAAAATCAGCCGGACGCCGCCCATGGGGCGGGTCCTGTCGGCGATGTCCGCTTGGGGACGCCTTGCGGCTCAGGGGCTCGTGCCGGACATCATCCGTCAGCCGCCCATGGGCGGCTGGGTTGTGAGGCAGGAGGTGAATTGCGCTTTGAAAAGGCGCAGTTCGTTGTCATTCCGGGGCAGTTGTGCTATAGTTTTACATGGTATGGTCGAAATTACAGGGGAGTTACATCTTTTCGGCTAAAGAAAAACGGGCAGTAGGAGGAAAAGGTAAGATGAGTGAAACATTTGACGACATTCTCGCACAGGTGAGCAAGTGCTCCAAGAAGAAGCTGGCAGTGGCAGCGGCAGCAGACGAACCTGTACTGGAAGCGGTAGCAGAGGCACAGCAGAGAGATATTGCGGATCCCATCCTGGTGGGTGATGAGAATAAGATCAGAGACATTGCAAGAGGACTGGGCATCGATCTTTCCAAGATGGAGATCATCGATGAGAAGGATGATGAGCAGGCTGCTCTGAAGGCAGTTTCCCTGGTACATGACGGCAAGGCAGATATGTACATGAAGGGTAAGCTCTCTTCCAAGACCTTCCTTCGCAGCGTCCTCAATAAGGAAGTAGGTCTTCGCACCGGCAAGACCCTTTCTCATGTCTGTGTATTCGAAATCGAGGGCATCAAGAGACTGCTGTTCTTAACCGACGTCGCTTTCATGCCTTATCCTACACTGGAAGATAAAGAGACCATCATCAACTATACCGTAGAAGTGGCAAAGGCCTGCGGCGTGGAGATGCCCAAGGTAGCACCGCTTGCCGCTGTAGAAGTAGTCAATGAAAAGATGCCTGTCACCGTAGAGGCAGCGCAGCTGACCAAGTGGAACGAGGAAGGCCGCATCAAGGACTGCATCGTGGACGGTCCTCTTTCCATGGATCTGGCGATCGATCCCACCGCTGCACAGCACAAGGACGGCGCTGACAAGAGAAAGATCGTAGGCAATGCCGACATCCTTCTTTTCCCGGATATTCACGCAGGCAACCTGGTCTACAAGACCATCGTGCGTCTTTCCAACTTCAAGAACGGCTGCATCCTGACAGGTACCAAGGCACCGGTTATCCTGACCTCCCGTTCCGACAGCTTCGAGACCAAGATCAATTCTATCGCACTGGCTGCCGTAGTAGCAGAGCACTTACAGAAGCAGAGTAAATAATGCCGCAGTAAACTGCAGCAGAAAGAGGGAAAGCCATATGAAATGCTCGATAGCATTTCATATGGCTGCATGGATGCCGCAGGCGTCATCCATGAGGGATCGCATCGGAGAATCCGCCTTCGCGAATTCTCCTCACGCAGCCGTTGTAAACAGCGGCAGAAAGAGGATAAAATGATTAAAAGCTTAATTATCAATCCGGGTTCCACTTCCACAAAGATCGGTGTATTTGAGGACGAAGAGCTTGTATTTGACAAGACCCTGCGCCACTCCACAGAGGAGATTGCTTCCTATGCCACCATCGTAGACCAGAAGGATTTCCGCAAGGACATCATTCTGGAGGCATTAAAGGAGCATGATATCGATGTCAACAGTTTTGACGTGATCGTAGGCCGCGGCGGTATGTTAAAGCCCATCGCCGGCGGTACCTATGCCATCACAGAGCCCCTGCTGGAGGACCTTAAGAAGGGGGTTTCCGGCCAGCATGCTTCCAACCTGGGCGGCCTTCTGGCAAAGGAAATCGCCGACATGATCGATGTGCCCAGCTATATCGTAGACCCGGTGGTCGTAGATGAGCTCTGCGACGTGGCAAGACTGTCCGGTATTCCGGAGATCCAGCGTGTGAGTATCTTCCATGCACTGAATCAGAAGGCAGTAGCCCGCCGCTTTGCCAAGGAGCAGAACCGCAAATACGAGGACATGAACCTGATCGTGATCCACATGGGCGGCGGTGTATCCGTAGGTGCTCACGACCACGGCCGTGTCATCGATGTATTCAATGCCCTGGACGGTGACGGTGCATTCTCTCCGGAGCGTACCGGCGGCGTTCCTTCCGGCGCGCTGATCAAGATGTGCTTCCACAGCGGCATGACCGAGAAGGAAGTCTACAAGAGATTCGTAGGCAACGGCGGTTTCAATGCTTATCTGGGCACCAATGATGCCAGAGACGTATTAAAGATGATGGAAGAAGGCGGCGAGCAGGGCGAAAAGGCTAAGCTGGTATTCGATGCTTTCCTTTTCCAGATGGCCAAGAATGCAGGTGCAGAGGCCGCTGTATTAAAGGGCAAGGTAGATCAGATCATCATCACCGGCGGCATCGCTTATTCTCAGTATGTGACAGACAGCCTGACAGAGAGCCTTTCCTTTATCGCACCGGTTACCGTTTATCCCGGTGAGGACGAGCTGCTGGCACTGGCACAGGGTGCACTGCGTGTCATGAGAGGTGAGGAAGAGGCAAAGCAGTACTAAGCCCGAAAGTTAAAAATTCGTAAAATGCTTTTCGAAGTGTTGCACTTTGAAAGGTCTGCGCGTTATAACAGTAACGAAATAGAGAGTCAGCCGCTGCTGCGGCATGCTGCGGCAGATGGCTGACTTTTGATATGCCGCAGCTGTCTGCTTATGAGCAGGGCAGGCAGTACTGCGGCAGAGAAAAGATTTCCGCCGGCTTTATGCACGGAACTGCTCGAGATGAGGATTTTTTTATGTCAAAGGTAACAGATAAGATTTTCGGCTCTCACAGTGAGCGCGAGGTAAAGAGAATCCGTCCGCTGGTGAAGAAGATCGAGGATCTTCGTCCTGCCATGCAGGCACTCTCCGATGAGGAGCTGCGCGACAAGACAAAGGAATTCAGAAAACGCCTGGAAGAGGGAGAAACACTGGACGCCATTCTGCCCGAGGCCTATGCGGCAGTCCGCGAGGGCGCTAAGAGAGCAGTGGGTATGGAACCCTTTGAGGTACAGCTGATCGGCGGCATCATCCTGCACCAGGGCCGTATCGCAGAGATGAAGACCGGTGAAGGAAAGACCCTGGTAGCGACCCTGCCCACCTACCTGAATGCATTGGAAGGCAAGGGTGTCCATGTGGTCACCGTCAACGACTATCTGGCAAAGCGTGATGCGGAGTGGATGGGACAGGTCTATGAGTTCATGGGCCTTACCGTAGGCGTGGTGCTCAACAGCATGAATGCCCAGGAGCGAAAGGCCGCTTATAACTGCGACATCACCTACGTGACCAATAACGAGCTGGGATTTGATTACCTGCGTGACAATATGGCGATCTACAAGGAGCAGCTGGTGCTCCGGGATCTGCATTTTGCCATCATCGACGAGGTGGACTCCATCCTGATCGATGAAGCCCGCACACCGCTGATCATTTCCGGTCAGTCCGGCAAGTCCACCAAGATCTATGAAGCCTGCGACATCCTGGCCAAGCAGATGACCCGCGGCGAGGATATGGAAGACCTGACCAAGATCGATGCCATCATGGGCGTGGAACGGGAAGAGACCGGCGACTTTATCGTAAATGAAAAGGATAAGGTGGTAAACCTGACCGCCGACGGCGTGGCCAAGGTAGAGAAATTCTTCCACCTGAAGAACCTCGCTGATCCGGAAAACCTGGAGATCCAGCACTGCATCATTCTGGCGCTGCGCGCCAATAACCTGATGGCTAAAGACCACGACTATATCGTCAAGGACGATCAGGTTATGATCGTAGATGAGTTCACCGGTCGTGTTATGCCCGGCAGACGCTATTCCGACGGCCTGCACCAGGCAATCGAGGCCAAGGAGCATGTAAAGGTCAAGAGAGAGAGCAAGACCCTGGCGACCATTACCTTCCAGAACTTCTTTAATAAATTCGACAAGAAGGCCGGCATGACCGGTACCGCACTCACCGAGGAGAAGGAGTTCCGGGATATCTACGGCATGGATGTTATCGAGATCCCCACCAATAAGCCCATTGCCCGTCAGGACCTGCAGGATGCCGTCTATAAGACCAAGAAGGAAAAGAAGCAGGCGATCGTAGAGGCTGTCAAAGAAGCCCATGCCAAGGGACAGCCGGTGCTGGTAGGTACTATTACCATCGAGGCTTCCGAGGAGCTCTCCGGCATGCTTCGCCGGGAGGGTATTCAGCACAATGTATTGAATGCCAAGTACCATGAGCTGGAGGCAGAGATCGTGGCACAGGCAGGCCAGCACGGAGCGGTGACCATCGCCACCAACATGGCAGGCCGTGGTACCGATATCAAGCTGGACGACGAGGCAAAGGCAGCCGGCGGCTTAAAGATCATCGGCACAGAGCGCCATGAGAGCCGTCGTATCGACAATCAGCTGCGCGGCCGTTCCGGACGACAGGGAGATCCGGGTGAATCCAAGTTTTACATTTCCCTGGAGGATGACCTGATGCGTCTGTTCGGATCAGAGCGCATGATCTCCATGTTCAACGCGCTGGGTATTCCGGAAGGACAGGAGATCGCCCACAAGTCTCTGACCAAGGCTATCGAGCAGGCCCAGAAGAAGATCGAGATCAATAACTTCGGTATCCGTAAGAATCTGCTGGACTATGACCAGGTCATGAATGAGCAGAGAGAGATCATCTACGATGAGAGACGCCGCGTATTAAACGGCGATTCCATGCGGGATTCCATCTACAAGATGATCACGGACATCGTGGAGAATGCGGTAGATACCAGCATCGGCGATGACACCGCCAGCGATGACTGGAACCTGAATGAATTAAATCAGCTCCTGCTGCCCTTAGTGCCCCTGCAGGTGATCAACCGGGGCCGCATCAAGGACCGCACCAAGAACGGCTTAAAGCAGCAGCTCAAGGAAGAGGCTGTCAAGCTCTATGAGAGCAAAGAGGCAGAGTTCCCGGAGCCCGAGGCGATCCGCGAGCTGGAGCGCGTGGTGCTGCTGAAGGTCATCGACAAAAAGTGGATGGACCACATCGACGACATGGAGCAGCTGCGCCAGGGCATCGGCCTGCAGGCCTATGGTCAGAGAGATCCTCTGGTAGAGTACAAGATGGCCGGCTACGAGATGTTCAATGAGATGACTCAGAACATCATGGACGACACCGTCCGTCTCCTGTTCCATGTACACGTGGAGCAGAAAGTAGAGCGTGAGCAGGTAGCCAAAGTCACCGGCACCAACAAAGATGACACCGCCGTCAAAGAGCCGGTCAAAAAAGCAGAAAAGAAAGTCTACCCCAACGACCCCTGCCCGTGCGGCAGCGGCAAGAAATATAAAAACTGCTGCGGTAGCAAATAACAGGGCGACCTCAGAAACGAAGACACAAAAT
Source organism: bacterium (assembly GCA_963658405.1). Taxonomy (GTDB): domain Bacteria; phylum Bacillota; class Clostridia; order Lachnospirales; family Lachnospiraceae; genus CAG-791. The sequence goes on from CAVKQI010000066.1 coordinate 10,071, forward strand.
CCTTATTTATAAGGATTTTTGTGCCTTTGTTTCTGAGGACATGCGGCTATCGCCGCATGCGTTCCAAACGGCGTAGCCGTTTGGAACTGCCCTGATTACACAGCATAAACCATTTAGCAGCCGTTTGTAACAGCCCTGATAACACAGCATAAATCATTCACATGTTTTCACAAAAAGAAAGGTGGTGAAACTAGTGGTAGAATTAGACCAGATCAAAATTGATCTGCAGCAGTACGAGACTCCATTAGCGGAAGTGAGGGATTCACTTTGACCTCGCTCGCAAAGAGCAAAGAATAGAAGAACTGCAGAGAGAAATGGAGGCCCCGGATTTCTGGAATGATGCCGACAAAGCCAACGGCAAGATGAAGGAATTAAAGGACCTGCAAAAGACCGTGGAGGATGCCGACGACCTGGCCTCCCGCTACGAAGATATCATGACCCTGATCCAGATGGGCAATGAGGACAACGATCCTTCCGTCATCGAGGATGTGCAGAAGGAATTCGACGACTTCAAGGAAAAACTGGAGACGATCCGTCTCTCCACCCTGTTAAACGGCGAGTACGATGCCTGCAATGCCATCGTCAGCCTGAATGCCGGCGCTGGCGGCACGGAGAGCTGTGACTGGTGTTCCATGCTCTATCGCATGTACACCAAGTGGGCAGAGAAAAAGGGCTTTACCGTAGAAGTGGTGAACTTTGTGGACGGCGATGAAGCGGGCATCAAGTCCGTGGATTTCCAGATCAACGGCCTGAATGCCTACGGCTACTTAAAGTCAGAGAGAGGCGTGCACAGACTGGTGCGTATCTCTCCCTTCAATGCCCAGGGCAAACGACAGACCTCCTTTGTATCCTGCGACGTTATGCCGGATATTGAAAAGGACCTGGACGTGGTGATCAATCCCGACGATATCCGCATCGATACCTATCGAAGCAGCGGTGCCGGCGGTCAGCATATCAATAAGACTTCCTCCGCCATCCGCATCACGCATTTCCCTTCCGGCATCGTGGTGACCTGCCAGAACGAGCGGTCCCAGTTCCAGAATAAGGATAAGGCCATGCAGATGCTGAAGGCCAAGCTCTACCTGCGCAAGCAGGAAGAGGAGGCGGAAAAGCTTTCCGGCATCCGCGGTGAGGTCAAGGACATCGCCTGGGGCAGTCAGATCCGCTCCTATGTGCTGCAGCCTTACATGCTGGTCAAGGATACGCGGACGGACGAAGAGACGGCCAATGCCAACGGCGTACTGGACGGCGATATCGACCGGTTCATCAATGCTTATCTGAAGATGCAGGCCAACCAGGCAAAAGCGGAAGACAGAACATGATCCGGCACTGCCCGGAAACAAGACGGGGACCGGTTTACAATGCAAGGATGAAGACAAGCCACATCAGCCAAATGCTGCGCATTTCGACGATGTGGCTTTTTGTCTGTTTCGGGGAACGGTTCGGCATCTTTGTCAAATGTCCGTGGGAAAAAGACTGTCGGGGTCTGCGGGCGTCATGGGGGATTATATCGGAGAATTCGCCTTCGCGAAATTCTCCTCATGCTGCCGCTGCAAGGCAGCGGCACGGAACTGATAACGAAAGGATTTTTTATGAAAATATTGGACGCGCTGGTCGGGAAGATCTCAAAGAATCAGCGGCTCTGCTTCTTTAGCGGGCTGCTGTTCGGATTCCTGACCCATCTTTTTATGATGACCAACAAGCTGTCAAACTGGGATGATATGAGCAACTTTAACAGCTACGGCGTAGGGGGAGAGCTGGGACGATGGGTACTGCGCTTTATCCATCCCCTGGCGGGCAAGCTGAGCAATCCCTGGATCAACGGCAGCATGGCAATCCTGCTGATCAGCATTACCTGCGTCCTGCTCTACGGGATCCTGCGTCTGCGGACCAGGGCGGCAGCGGTATTGCTGCCCCTGATTTTTATGACCTTCCCCAGCCTGTGCAGCACCATGACCTTTATGTTCACGGTGGATCTGTATGCCATCGGTCTTTTCCTCGCGGTGCTGGCGGTATGGCTGACGCTGCAGTGGAAATGGGGCTTTGTGCCGGCCATGGTGCCCCTGATCCTGAGCCTTGGCATCTACCAGGCTTATATCTGCTTTACCATCTCTCTGCTGCTGATCCGCTGGCTGCAGGATGAGGTGAGAGACAGCGAACAGGGAAAGAAATTCTCTGTAAAGGAGACCTTTTTCCGGGCTCTTCGCTATGTCATCATGCTGGGAGCAGGAGTCGCGATCTATATCGTCATCGCCCATCTGCGCTATCCCCTGCTGAGCCAGGAAACCCATAACGGCGTAGGCAATATGGGAAAGATCAATCCCGTGCGAGTGCCGGTTTACTGCGCCAAGGCCTATCTGCGTCTGATCCGGTATTTCCTGCTGGGCAGCTACAGCTTCCAGACCGGCTTTGTAAAGGTGATGAACATCGCCGCTGTAGTGCTGCTTATCGTCATGCTGGCAGTGATCCTGCACCGGGCAAAGATCCTTAAGGATAAGTGCCGCGTCGTGTGGATGGCTCTGCTGCTGGTGGTGTTTCCGATAGCACTCAGCTTTATCGACGTGATGTCCCCGGATGCGTATTTTTCCATGCTGATGATCTATCAGTTCTGCCTGGTCTATGTGCTGCTCCTTTGTCTGGGAGAGAAAATAGAGAAGGATGAAAAGACGAAGAATACGGCAGGGCACATTCTGGCGCTTGCAGGCATTCTGGTAGTACTGGCCACGGGCTACAGTGATTATATTATTACCGGAGAAGCCTATTTCCGTATGAAGCTCACCTATGAGCGCGTCTACAGTTATTTTGACCGGATGATCGCCAGAGTGGAGGAGCAGCCCGGATATGACGCGGAGGATAAGCTGATCATCCTGGGAAGCTTTGATGAGGAAACCATCAATGACTTTCCCCTGGAGGAGGAGCGGTTCTACGATCTCTCCGGCGTGGCCTTAGAGTACGGCCTGATCACCCCCGGCACCAGAGAGCGTTTCTTGCAGATCTATCTGGGCAAGACGGCGGAGAATTCCATGGATGAGAACGCCCAGGCCATTCGGGACAGCGAGGAATATAAGGCCATGTCCGATTATCCTTCCGACGGCTGCATCAAAAAGATCGGCGACACCTGGGTGGTGCGGATCAGCGAATAAACAGCTTGCAGTCTGACTGCATATATGGTATGATTTGATGAGTTGTTGATTTGTACCGGCGGAGACTCTGCCGGAGACAGGATCTATAAAACAGGAGCAGAGAAATGGGCGTTGTACGTTTGATTCTGACGATTTTAATGATTATCATCAGTGTGGCTTTGGTCATTCTGGTATTGATGCAGGAAGGTAAGTCACAGGGACTGGGCGCGATCAGCGGCATGGCGGACACCTATTGGGGAAAGAACAAGGGTCGTTCCATGGAAGGCCTGCTGGTGAAGCTGACCACGGGTCTGGCAGTAGCATTCATGCTGCTGGCAGTTCTCCTGAATATGAAATTATTCTGATCGCAGAAATGTGCGGCGTCCCGGCCGGAAGCTGGGGCGCCGTTTTGCTTTGCACAGGGAAATAACAGCATCAGACCGTCCGCACAGAGGCTGCAGATCAGACAATGCCTCTTATCATTGTAAGGAACAGCGGCCCGGGCAGCATGTGACACCGCCGCACAGAATACGGAAAAGAAAATGGAATATACAAAGAATATAGAAAACCATCTGAAAAAACAGATCGAAGAAAAAGAAAAGAAAAAGAAGAAAAAAGAACAGAA
>CAVKQI010000067.1:0-13578 GCA_963658405.1 bacterium
GATTCTCCCATCACCAAGGATAATCTGGATATCTGAAGGAAATATGTCAATGATATCTTATATGATATAATGCAAATGTGGTTTTGGATTACAATCATAAGAGGGGAGAGCAATTATGAAAAAGCATTGCCTGGCGCTGGTCTTAGGCATCATACTGGGATCCATCGCCCTTACAGGATGCAGTGGTACGAAGACGTCAGAAGAGTCATCCGTGGAGGCATCTGCGGAACAGGTGCAGGAGGAAACATCTTCTACCGATGCAGGTTCCGATGAAGATACCGAGACTGTGGATGAGGAAGGCACGGATGCCTTGGCCGGGGACAGTGAAGATGCAGCAGAGGCAGAGGCGAATGCAGAGACAGATCCAGAAACAACCGCAGCAGACGGCGAAACGCTGGATGCGGATGCGATCTTCAAGGAACTTGCGGGTTATACCTATGACTTCTCCAGCGGCGCAGGTGCGTGGGCTACTTTACTCCATATTGCGGAGGACGGCTCCTTCTACGGAGACTACCATGACGCTGATGCCGGAGAAACCGGTGACGGTTATGAGGGTGTGGTCTATCTTTGCCAGTTCAGGGGAAAATTCACCGCGCCGGAAAAGGTCAGTGACTACATTTACAGGATGCAGATCGAGACCATAAGCTATGAAAAAGAAAAGGGCACAGAAGAAATTGCCGACGGCATTCTTATGAAGTATGAGGATCCTTATGGTCTGGAGGATGCAGAGGACATTTATATTTATCGGAAGGGTGTGCCGCTCAGCGAGCTCCCCGAAGAGTACCTTGGCTGGGTAACAGGAAAGGGTATCAATCTGGATGGGCAGGAGACGCTGCCTTTCTGCGGCATCTACAATGAAAGCCGGCAGGAAGGATTTTCCGGCGCAGTCCTTACAGACGATTCTGCAGAGGAAAACTAATAGCGCATTTGCAGACGTCTGCAGAATGGAGAGTACTATGTATACAGCAGAAAAAGATCGTTATAATGACATGGAGTACAACCGCTGCGGAAACAGCGGTCTGCTGCTCCCGAAGATTTCCCTGGGACTATGGCATAATTTCGGGGATACGGCCGATTATGAAAATATGCGGACGTTATGCATTACCGCATTTGATGCAGGCATTACGCAATTTGATCTGGCCAACAATTACGGGCCGGCGCCCGGCAGTGCAGAGAAGAATTTCGGTCAGATCCTGAAAAAGGATCTGGGGGCATACCGGGATGAGCTGATCATCACCACCAAAGCCGGATACGATATGTGGGAAGGTCCTTATGGCAACTGGGGAAGCCGCAAATATCTCATCGCCAGTCTGGATCAGAGCCTTCATCGCATGGGGCTTGACTATGTGGATATTTTCTATCATCATCGCATGGATCCCCAGACGCCGTTAGAGGAGACCATGGGCGCTCTGGCCGACATCGTGCGCAGCGGCAAGGCCATTTATGTGGGACTTTCCAATTACGACGGGGAGACGATGGAGAAGGCGGCAGCTATTTTGAAAGAGCTCCATTGTCCCTTTGTGATCAACCAGAATCGTTATTCCATTTTTGACAGGAGCGTGGTGGAAAACGGACTGCTAAAGATGACAGGTCTTCTGCAGAAGGGCCTGATCACCTTCAGCCCTCTGGCGCAGGGACAGCTCACCGACCGCTATCTCCACGGCATACCGGCAGACAGCCGCATCCGCACAGACGGAAGATTCCTGCAGGAGAGCACACTGGATGCCCACCGCATGGCGCAGATCCGTGCCTTAAATGATCTGGCTGCCCAGAGAGGAGAGAAGCTGTCGGTCATGGCGCTGGGGTGGCTGCTGGCGCAAAAAGAGGTCACCAGCGTGCTGATCGGTGCCTCCAAGCCCCGGCAGATCCTGGATAATGTACAGGCCATTTCCTGTGCGCCTTTCAGTCAGGAAGAATTAAGGAAAATCGATGAGATTGCCCTGAAGGGGTGATTGATAAAAGGGGGGATTTTTATGTGGATCTTATTTGCATTTGGCTCCGCGTTGTTCGCAGGTCTGACAGCCGTCCTTGCCAAATGCGGCATTAAGGAAACGGATTCCGATGCGGCCACGGCGATCCGCACCATTGTGGTGCTGATCTTTTCGTGGCTGATGGTCTGGATCGTGGGCTCGGCAGGTACGATTTCAGCGATCAGTCTGAAAACGTGGATCTTTCTGATCCTGTCAGGCCTGGCCACCGGCGCCTCCTGGCTGTGCTATTTCCGGGCACTGCAGCTGGGAGATGTAAATAAGGTGGTCCCCATCGACAAATCCAGTACGATCCTGACGATTCTGCTGGCCTTTCTCTTTCTGGGGGAGCCTATCTCCTGGTGTAAGGGGGCTGCAGTAATTTTGATCGGCGCGGGCACCTTTCTGATGATTGAAAAAAAGGAGACCGCCGGCGAGGTAAAGCAAAAGAAAAGCTGGCTCATCTATGCGGTACTGTCCGCCGTCTTTGCGTCCCTGACTTCCATTCTTGGGAAGATCGGCATAGCAGGCGTGGAGTCTAATCTGGGGACGGCCATCCGCACCGGCGTGGTGCTGGTGATGGCCTGGCTCATCGTCTTTGTAAAGGGCAAGCAGCATACGCTGCGTCTGGTCCCTAAGAAAGAACTGGGCTTTATCGGGCTCTCCGGTCTGGCTACCGGCGGTTCCTGGCTCTGCTATTACCGGGCACTGCAGGAAGGACCGGCGAGTGTAGTAGTTCCCATTGACAAGCTGAGTATCGTGGTTTCCATCGGATTTTCAGCGCTTGTCTTCGGCGAGCGGCTGCAGAAAAAGGCAGCTGTGGGGCTTATACTGATTATAGCCGGCACTATGCTAATGTTGTTATAAAGAGAAAAAAGCAGCATAGGAAGGTGAGTTTGAAAGAAATACGTACTGGTATTTCCGACAAACTCGAATGGATGACGTAAACTTCATGGACACTGCAACCTTCATGGAAGACACTTGCAACCTTCATGAGTGTTGCAAGTGTCTTCCATGAGAATCACATCGGAGAATTCGCCTTCGCGAAATTCTCCTCGTGCAGCCGCAGCGAGCTGCGGCAGAAAGAGGGAAAAATGGACATAGAATATCTGCTGCTTCTGCAGAATTTCCGGGAAGCGACAAACAATGTATTTACACCGGCATTATGGCAGCTGTCGGAGTTTATTATCGGCATGTTTCCGATGCTGATCACTGCCATGATCTACTGGGTGTTCAGTAAGGAGATCGGCGGCTGGATCATGCTGAACTTTGCCGGTTCCTTCTGGCTCAACGGTATTATCAAGCTGACAGCCTGTGTGTACCGTCCATGGATCCGTGATGCCAGAGTTATTCCGGCGGGAGACTCCATCACCACCGCTACGGGCTATTCCTTCCCCAGCGGACATACCATGAGTGCCACGCCATATTACGGGTGCGGTGCCGTCTGCTGCTGGAAGAAAAAGAAGACGCGCATTTTATCTGTGCTGTTTGTTATTTTGCTGTTTCTGACCATGTTTGCCCGCAACTACCTCGGCGTACATACACCACAGGACGTGCTGGTGGGATTTGGAGCATCTTTGGTCATGATGGCTGTCAGTGTGCCGCTGTACCGCAAAATGGTGACGGGAGATGACAGGCAGGCCACCCGGATCCTGGTCATCGGACTGATCATTATAGTGCTTTCTTTCCTTTATATCACTTTTAAGCCCTATCCCATGGATTACGTGGATGGTGCTTTGCTGGTGGATCCTGAAAAGATGAAGCCGGATTCCATCAACGGTATCTGCGGTCTGCTGGGCGCACTGGTGGGCTGGTATCTGGAAAAAAGGTTTATTCACTTTGAAAATCCGTCCGATAAGCGCCGCGGATTTCTGGTCGCATTGCCGGGGATGGCACTGCTGGCTCTGTGGATCTGGTTTATCATCCATATGGCACCGGCCATGATCGGCGTGACTGCTGCAAAGGCCCTGCGGCTTCTTGTAGCCTATCTTTTCATTTTTGCAGGGATGCCGCTTGTTTTAAAAAAGTTATCATCCACTGCCCGTTAGTCACCCGTTCGCTCACCTAAATGGTCTGTGATTTTTAACAGGGCGTGTTATTTTTTCCTCTATCTTGCAAAAAAAGCTTTTACATAAGAAGAAAGTAGTGTATAATGCATCAAGTACATGAAGCATGTACATTTGTTTTTGTCAGGTGGACACATTGCGGTGCGGACAGCCTGACAGGGCACAAAAAAGTTCCAAGAGGAGGAAACTATTATGAAGAAAGCAGCAGTAAGCGTATTATTAGCTGCCGCTATGTGTGCAAGCCTTCTGGTGGGCTGCGGCAGTTCATCTGCAGACAGCAGCGCATCTGACGAGGCAGCATCCAGCGCAGCAGAAGAGACCAGCGAAGACGCCGCAGAGGCAGAGCCTTCCGACAGCAGTGCAGCAGCCGGCGGCACCTTTAAGATCGGCGGCACAGCACCCCTGACCGGCGCAGCAGCTATTTACGGCAATGCCGTAAAGAACGGCGCACAGATCGCAGTAGATGAGATCAATGCAGAGGGCGGCGCTATTCAGTTCGAGCTGAAGTATGAGGACGATGAGAATGACCCTGAGAAGGCCGTTTCCGCCTACAATACTTTAAAGGACTGGGGCATCCAGATTTCCCTTGGTTCTGTGACCACAAAGCCCTGTGAGGCTACTTCCACAGAGAACTATGCAGACCGCATCTTCGCACTGACTCCTTCCGCATCCTCTACCGCAGTAACAGAGGGCAAGGACAATGTCTTCCAGATGTGCTTTGCAGATCCTAACCAGGGTACTGCATCCGCAGATTACATCGCGGAGAAGAATCTGGGTACCAAGATCGCCGTTATCTACAGAAACGATGATGTTTACTCCAGCGGCATCGAAGAGAAGTTCAAGGCTGAGGCTGAGTCCAAGGGCCTGGAGATCGTTTACGAAGGCACCTTCACCGATGCCAGCTCCAATGACTTCTCCGTACAGCTGGGCGAGGCAAAGAAGGCAGAAGCAGATCTGCTCTTCCTGCCTATCTACTATCAGCCTGCATCTCTGATCCTGAAGCAGGCTAAGGATATGGACTATGCACCTACCTTCTTCGGCGTAGACGGCATGGACGGTATCCTGACACTGGAAGGCTTTGATACTTCTCTGGCAGAGGGCGTTATCCTGCTGACTCCTTTCAATGCTGATGCAGAGGACGAGAAGACCCAGAGCTTCGTTTCCAAGTACAAAGAGCAGTACGGCGACGTGCCGAACCAGTTTGCAGCAGATGCTTATGACTGCGTATATGCATACAAGGCAGCTCTGGAAGCAGCAGGCGCTACCGCTGATATGTCCGCACAGGATCTGTGCGAGCTGATGGTAAAGACCTTCCCCACCATTACCTTTGATGGTCTGACCGGCGAGGGCGTTACCTGGGATGCATCCGGTGCCGTATCCAAGAGCCCTAAGGGCATGGTGATCGAAAACGGTGCTTATGTAGGCCTGTAGGATTTACCGATCCAATCATATGAAGTGATGAGAGCAGCGCAAGGAGGCGTGTCTTCCTTGCGCCGCTTGTTACGATGAAGAAAATCGGCTGCCTGACGGTTTGGTATCAGGCCGTTGGCCGCAGGGCTTAAGGCTTGGACCTTCGGGCCGCCGCTTTCCTTTATCAGGAAACAAATCTTTTAGAATTGAGGTGAAACTCATGACCTTCTTATCTTATCTGATCAGCGGTATTAGTCTGGGAAGCGTTTATGCCATCATCGCCCTTGGTTATACCATGGTATACGGTATTGCCAAGATGCTGAATTTTGCGCACGGCGACATCATCATGGTAGGCGGCTACATTTCCTTCTGCACCACCAGCTATCTGGGTCTTTCCCCCTTTATTTCGGTGATCTTTGCCATCATCGTCTGCACCGTGCTGGGTGTGGTGACAGAGAAGCTGGCCTACAAGCCCCTGCGTAATGCACCTTCCCTGGCCGTTCTGATCACCGCCATCGGCGTGTCCTATTTCCTGCAGAATGCGGCACTGCTGATCTGGGGATCCAGCCCGAAGACCTTTACCTCCGTAGTGGGAGACTGGTCTGTGCGTCTTTTTGACAATCAGCTGACCATTTCCGGTACCGCCATCGTGACTGTGGCCGCCTGCATCATCATCATGATCGGTCTTTCCCTTTTTACCTCCAAGACCAAGATCGGCACCGCCATGCGTGCTGTTTCCGAGGATAAGGGCGCTGCGCAGCTCATGGGCATTAATGTCAATACCACCATTTCCGTGACATTTGCCATCGGCTCCGGTCTGGCAGCTATCGCAGGTGTTCTGCTTTGCTCTGCCTATCCTACGCTGATGCCTACCACCGGTTCCATGCCCGGCATCAAGGCCTTTACGGCAGCTGTTTTCGGCGGTATCGGCTCCATTCCCGGCGCCATGATCGGCGGTATTCTCCTTGGCATTATCGAGATCTTTTCCAAGGCGTATATTTCCACACAGCTCTCGGATGCCGTGGTCTTTGCCGTGCTGATCATCGTTCTGATCGTGAAGCCCGACGGACTGCTGGGCAAGCACATTAATGAGAAGGTTTGAGGAGGTGTCATAAGTTATGAAAGCATTAAAAAACCTGTTAGCAGGAAGCAAACGGGACAGTGTGATCTCTTATGGCATTGTGATCATCGCCTTTATCGTGGTCCAGACCATGGTAGCCACGGGAAATATCACTTCCTCCCTCAAGGGCCAGCTGGTTCCCATCTGCGCCTATATCATCATGGCAGTTTCCCTGAATCTGACCGTAGGTATTCTGGGTGAGCTGTCCTTGGGACATGCGGGATTTATGTCCGTGGGTGCCTTTGCAGGCATCGTCACCACCACCTATCTGGCAGACGCCATTCCCTTTGTGCCCCTTCGTCTGGGCATCGCCATTGTAGTAGGCGGTATCTGCGCAGCCATCGCCGGTGTGATCGTAGGTATTCCGGTGCTGCGTCTAAAGGGAGATTATCTGGCCATCGTTACGCTGGCTTTCGGCGAGATCATCAAGAATATCATCAATGTCCTCTATGTGGGCATGGACGGAAAGGGACTGCATTTTTCCCTGCTGGATCAGAAATTTCAGCTCGATGAGACCGGCAAGATGATCATCAACGGTCCTATGGGTGTCAGCGGCGTCACCAAGCTTTCCAGCTTTGTCTCCGGCTTTGTGCTGATCCTGATCACCCTGTTTGTCATCCTGAATCTGATCAACAGCCGCACCGGCCGCTCCATCATGGCCGTGCGTGACAACCGGATCGCAGCAGAGAGCATCGGTATTCCGGTGACCCGCTGCAGACTTTTGGCTTTCGTGATCTCCGCAGCCTTTGCAGGCATGGCAGGCACCCTGTATGCCATGAATTTCTCTACGGTCACGGCTTCCAAGTTTGATTTCAATACCTCCATCCTGATCCTGGTATTCGTCGTACTGGGTGGCCTGGGCAATATCTGGGGCTCCATCATCGCCGCAGCTCTTCTGACGGTACTGCCGGAGCTGCTGCGTGCCATGAATGATTATCGTATGCTAATCTATGCGATCCTGCTGATCGTGCTGATGATCTTTAACAATTCCGGCATCAAGACCAGCTGGATCGAAAAGAGAGCAGCCCGGAAGGCACAGAAGGAAGAGGCAGCAAAGAAGGAGGTCGCTTGATATGGCTATGCTGGAAGTAACAGGTCTGGGAATTTCCTTCGGCGGTCTGCGGGCCGTGGATGAGCTTTCCATGAAAATAGAAAAAGGCGGCCTGGTGGGTCTGATTGGCCCCAACGGCGCCGGCAAGACAACGGTCTTTAACATGCTCACCGGTGTTTACCGTCCCACAGACGGCGGTATCCGTCTGGACGGCCAGAACCTGGTGGGAAAGAGTCCCTATGAGATCAATCGTCTGGGCGTGGCCCGGACCTTTCAGAATATCCGTCTTTTCTCCCAGCTTTCCGTGCTGGACAATGTAAAGGCGGCACTGGAAAATCAGGTAAAGTATTCCCTGGCTGAGAGCATGCTCCATGTGGGAAGCTATCGCCGGAAGGAAAAGGAGATGGACGAGCGCGCACTTTCCATCCTGAAGGTTTTTGAGCTCGATCAGGATGCTGAGAGCACCCTGGCTTCCAATCTGCCCTACGGTAAGCAGCGCAAGCTCGAAATTGCCAGAGCACTGGCTACCAATCCGAAGCTCCTGCTGCTGGATGAGCCGGCCGCCGGCATGAATCCAAACGAGACGGAAGAGCTGATGGAGACTATCCACCTGGTCAGAGAAAAATACGGTGTCACCATCCTGCTCATCGAGCATGACATGAAACTGGTGCAGGGTATCTGTGAGTACCTCTATGTATTGAATTTCGGCAGACTGCTGGCAGAAGGTACACCGAAGGAAGTACTGAATAATCCTGCGGTTATCACAGCTTACCTGGGCGACTAGAACGGGGGTCAGATCAAATGGCACTTCTTACAGTAAAAGATTTAAATGTATATTACGGCGTGATTCACGCCTTAAAGGATGTATCCTTTGAAGTAGAGCAAGGGGAGATCGTGGCTTTGATCGGTGCCAACGGCGCCGGCAAGACCACCACACTGCATACCGTCAGCGGTCTGCTCAGCGCAAAGTCCGGATCCGTGGAGTTTGACGGCAATACCATCACGCATATGCCCGGCTATCAGATCGTCCGTCACGGCATGTCCCATGTGCCGGAAGGAAGACGGATGTTTTCTAACCTTACGGTATACGAAAACCTGATGATGGGCGCTTATTCCCGAAAGGATAAAGCGGAGATCCAGCAGACGCTGGAGATCGTCTATGAGCGTTTCCCCCGTCTTAAGGAGAGATTAAAGCAGATGGCCGGCACTCTTTCCGGCGGCGAGCAGCAGATGCTGGCCATGGGTAGGGCCCTGATGGCAAAGCCGAAGCTGATCCTGATGGATGAGCCTTCCATGGGTCTTTCTCCCATTTTCGTTTCGGAGATCTTTGATATCATTCAGGAAATCAATAAGCAGGGCGTCACCATCCTTCTGGTTGAGCAGAATGCAAAGAAGGCACTTTCTATCGCCAACCGTGCCTATGTGCTGGAGACCGGAAAGATCGTCAAGGAAGGCGCTGCCGCAGATCTTCTGAATGATGAGTCCATCAAGAAGGCATATCTGGGAGAATAAAACCTCTTCACAGGAAAGGGAGGTATCTATGGAAAACAGCAAAGATAAGGTAATCATTACCATCGCCAGACAATACGGAAGCGGCGGACGCACCGTGGGAAAAATGCTGGCCGAGGAGCTGGGCATTCCTTTTTATGACCGGGAGATCATAGAGATGGCCGCAGAGGAAAGCGGTGTCAATCCCCGCCTCTTCGAGGATGAAAAGAAGAACCACAGCCTGCGCTCTATTCTGGCCGGCGGTTATCAGGGCGGCAAGATCCTCTCTCCGGAGAGCAGTGATTTTACCAGCGACGATAATCTCTTTAATTATCAGAAGAAGATCATTCTGGAGCTTGCACAGGAGGGATCTTGCGTGCTGATCGGTCGCTGCGCCGATGATGTCTTAAAGGATGATCCGGACGCAGTGCGTATCTTCGTGCATGCACCCGCAGACTTCTGTCTGCAGGAGGCTATGAAAGTCAACAGCCTGCCGGAGTCGGAAGTGGAAAAGAAGATCGCACGGATCGATGAATACCGGGCCAGATACTATAAGTACTACACCGGCCGGGAGTGGAAGGATGCCAGAAACTATGACCTGTCTCTGGACAGCTCCAAGCTTGGTTTTGCCGGTACGGCGCAGGCAATCCTGACCTATATCAAGGTGCGGCAGAGCTGCAAAGTACAGAAGTAACGAAGAAGTTTAAGGACTGCAAGGTGCAGAGATAATATAGCAGTTTAAGAACTGCAAGTGCAGAAATAGCGAAGAAATTTAAGAACTGCAAGGTATAAAAAAATAAAGAAGTTTTATCAGCAGGCGGTATTTCCGAATCCCGAAAAGGAGGCGGAGATGCCGCCTGCTTGTTTTATATAAAAATTTACATGAATTCCTATTGCCGGGGCAGAAAATGCGGCGGGCAAAGATCCGGCGGCTGCGAACGGAAAGTTTCCTGATAGCAAGAGAATACATAGCTCAAAAACCCTTTGTTTTCGGCATTTGTAAGGGGCTTATTTGCTTTGCGCAAAGACATTTTTTACCGGAAAATCTTTTTAGGTCCGGCCGATTTTTACATGCATCATCCTGCGTCTGGCTCCATTTGAATAAAAATCCACTTGCTGAATTATATAAAAAAATATAAAATAAACGTATAAAATTTACATAACAATTTCCTGACAGAAAACAAAATTTATCTTTACTTGGGGGAACCCGGAAGGAGGACAACATGAAGCAGATCAAGATCGGCTTTGCACCTACCAGAAGAAGTATCTTCAGTGCGCCGGACGCTGTGAAGTATGCAAACCTGACAAGAGATCGTCTGAAAGAGCTGCACATCGATTACGTGGATATCGATGACATCAACGAAGAGGGCCTTCTCTACGATGATCATGATCTGGATGCCATCGTGGCAAAATTCCAGAAGGAAGGTGTGAAGGGATTATTCCTTCCTCACTGCAACTTCGGTACCGAGTATGTCTGTGCGAGACTGGCCAAGAGACTGGGTGTGCCGGTGCTTCTGTGGGGACCCCGCGATGAGCGCCCGGATGAGAACGGCGTGCGTCTTCGCGACAGCCAGTGCGGTCTTTTCGCTACCGGCAAGGTACTGCGCCGTTTCCAGGTGCCTTTTACCTACATGACCAACTGCCGTCTGCAGGATCCGCAGTTCGAGAGGGGCGTTCGTGATTTCCTGAAAGTCTGTAATATTGTAGATGTCTTCCGTCATACCAGAATCCTCCAGATCGGACCCAGACCTTTTGATTTCTGGTCTACCATGTGCAATGAGGGCGAGCTGCTGGAGAAATTCAATATTCAGCTTTCTCCCATCCCGATCCCGGAGCTGACCAAGGAAATGGCCCGCGTCAAGGAAGAAAAGACAGAAGTGGACAAGGTAGTCGCTTACTGCCACGAGAATATGAATGTCTGCATCAAGGAAGACGAGCTGACCAACGTAGCAGCCTTAAAGGTAGCCATGAAGAATCTGGCCGAGAAGTATGGCTGCAACGCCGTAGCGATCCAGTGCTGGAACGCCCTGCAGGATGAGATCCATATCATGCCCTGCGCTGCCAACTCTCTGTTAAATGAAGAGGGTCTGCCGGTAGTCTGCGAGACCGATATCCACGGCGCTATCACCGCAGTCATGATGGAAGCAGCCGGCATGGATGAAAACAGAACCTTCTTTGCAGACTGGACCGTAAAGGATCCCGACAACGAAAACGGCGAGCTGCTGCAGCACTGCGGCCCCTGGCCTATCTCTGTGGCAAAGGAAAAGCCCACCATCGGCTATCCTCTGGCATTCAATGATCCCGGTGCCGTGGAAGCAGAGGCAAAGCACGGCGATATGACCCTGGCCCGTTTTGACGGCGACAACGGAGAGTACTCCTTACTGCTCGGTCATGCCAAGGGCATCGATGGCCCTTACACCAAGGGCACCTATGTATGGGTAGAAGTAGAAAACTTAAAGCGTCTGGAAGCCAAGATCGTGGAAGGACCCTACATCCATCACTGCGTAGGTATTCACCAGGATGTCGTGCCGGTTATGTATGAGGCATGCAAATATATCGGCATCACACCGGATCTCTATGATCCTATCGAAGAGGATGTAAAGGCTTACCTGCGCGGCGAATGATTTCCAGCCTGCAGCGGCGCAAAGAGGTTATGCCGGCCCTGCCGGCATAACTGCTGAAAAGAAGAGCAACGGTACAGAAAAGAGGTCAAGATGAATCTGCAAGAAAAGTGTTACGATCTGCGAAAAGATGTAGTAGACATGATCATGGCAGGCAACGGCGGCCATATCGGCGGCGACATGAGCATCATGGAGACGATTGCCACCCTGTATTTCAAGGTCATGAATATCAGCCCGGAGAATCAGAACGATCCCGATCGTGATCGTTTCGTCATGAGCAAGGGCCACTGCGTGGAGACCCTCTATGCAGTGCTGGCTGCCAAGGGATTCTTCCCCATCGAGGAAGTCATCGAGAAATATTCCAAATTCGGTTCTCCCTACATCGGCCATCCCAACAATAAGCTCCCGGGCATCGAAGTGAATTCCGGTTCCCTGGGACACGGCATGCCGGTAGGTGTCGGCATGGCACTGGCTGCCAAGATGGACAAGCGTCCCTACCGTGTCTATGTGGTCATGGGCGACGGTGAGCTGGCAGAGGGCAGCAACTGGGAAGGCTTCATGGCTGCACATCAGTACAAGCTCGACAATCTCTGCGCCATCGTAGACAGAAACCGCCTGCAGATCTCCGGCAACACCGAGGATGTGATGGGAGAGGATGACTTGGGCGACAGATTAAGATCCTTCGGATGGAACGTAGTAGAAGCAGACGGCAACAGCGTAGCTGCTATGGAAGATGCTTTTGCAAAGGCTGCTGCGTGCAAGGGCAAGCCTACCTTCATCATCGCCAACACCACCAAGGGATGCGGCTCCGCTGTCATGGAAAATAAGGCTGCATGGCATCATCACGTGCCTACCCAGGAAGAATATGACCAGATCATCAAGGATTTCGCCGAGAGGAAGGAGGCACTTCATGAATAAGATACCCAATCGCGCAGCAATCTGTGAGGTGCTGATGAAGCACGCAGAAAATGACAAGGACATCGTGGTCCTTTGCAGCGACAGCCGCGGCAGCGCTTCTTTAGCTCCCTTTGCCAATGCTTTTCCGGAGCAGTTCGTGGAAGTGGGCATTGCCGAGCAGGATCTGGTAGGTATCTCCGCAGGTCTTGCCAGCTGCGGCAAGAAAGCCTATGCGGCTTCTCCCGCCAGCTTCCTTTCCACCAGAAGCTATGAGCAGGCCAAGGTAGACTGTGCATATTCCAATACCAATGTAAAGCTCATCGGTATCAGCGGCGGCGTCAGCTACGGCGCTCTGGGCATGAGCCATCACTCCGCACAGGATATCGCTGCCATGAGTGCGATTCCGAACATGCGCGTCTATCTTCCCAGCGATCGTTTCCAGACTGCCAAGCTCACCGAGAGCTTACTGGAGGATCAGAAGTGCGCTTATATCCGCGTGGGCAGAAATCCGGTAGAGGATATCTACTCCGAAGAGGATTGCCCCTTCACCATGAACCGCGCAGTGGTCACTGTAAACGGCAAGGCCTATGCGGACATTGATCAGGCGCTGGCTGCTCTGCCGGAGAAGAAAGCTGATCTTACCATGGTAGCCTGCGGCGAGATGGTTCGTCCTATGATCCTGGCAGCTAAGGAGCTGGAGGAGAAGGGCATCCATGTCATCGTGCTCGATATGTACTGTGTAAAGCCTCTGGATGTCGATGCTGTAGTAAAGGCAGCTTCCATTTCTAAGGCTATTATGACCGCAGAGGAGCATGCACCTTTCGGCGGACTCGGTTCCATGGTCAGCCAGGTGGTAGGAGATCAGTGCCCGAGAAGAGTGGTAAATCTCTCCCTACCGGATGCACCGGTGATCACAGGCACATCCCAGGAAGTATTCGATTACTATGGCCTGAGCACA
>CAVKQI010000068.1:0-9490 GCA_963658405.1 bacterium
TCTGGATTCCATACTTTTAAAGTATGACCGTTATTATCCGGATTATCAAACCCGCAAGGTGTTTAATGATATTTTGGGGTTCCGGGCTTTTTGTGATAGTTATGATGAGATATTAAAAGAAGAATCCCCACAGTTCAGAATTGCCGATATGTCAGGTGGAAAAGCTGCGGATGATGGATATAGAGGTGTCCATGCGTACTATCAAAAAAGTGGGAAACATTATCCTATAGAAATCCAGTTTAATACGCTGTTTGACAGACAACTGAACAACTGGCTTCACGATTACCTGTATAAGAAAAAATATCCAATAGAGACAGGAAAAATAATGCGTGAAAAGTATGAGAGCGGATTAATCAGAAATGAGCAGGAATTTAAGGAGGCGCTGAATAATGTGTTATCTGGTAGCAAAAGATCGTGATGCACATGGTTGCTTTGCTCTAAAAACAACACACGGGAAGCATCTGGTAGAACTAAAAAGGGAACTGAACAAGGTAGTTGGATATAAGGGGGTACAGCTTGTTACAATCAGCAGACCAACAGCGTATGGGGAGTATGCGCCATATCATTTCGTCGATACAGAGCAGGAGTTCCAGGCTCTTGTAAAAGGACTTCGTCCCTAGATATGAACTTCCCGGAAAAATCCCCTAAAACCGTATTACGTGCGAGGTATGCTTTTAGTCCACACCTGTTACTGATTTTCTTGCTAGTCCAACATCTGCCATATTATCTTGTCTGATAACTGACCTAGAAGCTGTCCAATTGGTTTGATATTGTCAACTATTATTGACAATATCACCCTTCCTACACGTAAGCGATATTCTTCGCTTTGCAACACCCCGTCGCTTGCGTAAGCTAAACATATATGTTCATCATATTCTAGCCGTGATGACCGACAAGCTATTTACCCACATCTAAAATACTCAAAAAATGACGTAAATGCAACTGTTTATGTACGATTTTCACAGATTTTCCTTGACTGCGGAGACTAAACTATCAGAAATAGTAGATGTTTTTAATGTTGCTGTAAGGCGTTCGGTTCAGTAGGTTGCTAAACAGCGACAGATATCAAAATGCAATCTTTCAAAAACAAAAAACAAATGGTAAATTTGGTTGCTAAATACTATCAAATATGATAGTATCATATTTGCAAATGCTGAGAGCCGTGATGATATCAGTTATTTGCAGACGTTACCTGACAGACTGATTAGATTATAAGGATCACTGTCGGCCGTTTACAAGGATTTGCGGAGGGACAGGAGAATGGGCGGGACAGGACAATCGGAAAAAGAAACAGAAACAGAAACGGAAATAAAAATAGAAACAAAAACAGAAATAAAAACAAAAACAGAAATAAAAACAGAACCTGTCACTGCGGATTTTCTCGAAGCAAGAGCCCGACGAATCAATGCCTATGCGGCTGGCATTGCGGCCTTATGCGATGAGAAGACAGCCGACCTTGTGCAGAAACTGACAGCGGAACGAAAGCGCCAGGGCCTTTCTCAGCAGGATGTGGCAGAGGTGTCAGGCATTCGCTCTCCGAACATTGCAGGTATGGAGACCATGAAGCGAAAGCCTTCTTTGGAGACATTGATGAGATACGCAGATGTCTTGGGGTATGAGGTGGAAGTCACACTGCGGCCAAAAGACGGGGGGACACGATAATTACACGTAAATTACGGCAGTGGTATCCGGGGGCAGTCTACCACGTGATGCACCGGGGAGTACGGAGGAAGGAAATCTTCACCCATGATGCAGATTTCCAGATCTTCGCGGCATTTCTTAAAAATGAACTGGAGAGATATGGCTGCACACTGCACGCATACTGTCTCATGACCAATCACTTTCATCTTCTGATAGAGACATCCCATGATGAGATCTGGAAGCTCATGAAGAATCTGTCTCATAACTACGCACAATATTACAACAGTCAGAATTCCTATAAAGGTCATCTTTTCGAGTGCAGATATGTTTCCTGCCTTGTGGAGGATGACACCTATTTCATACACACCAGCAGGTACATTCATTTAAACCCTGTGAAGGCAAGGATCACCCCACATCCGGAGAATTACCGCTGGAGCAGTTACAGGACGGTAGTGGGATTAGGGGATGACGGAATAACCGAAAAGGCAAAAACTTTATCCTTTTTTAAGAATTCTGACGCCAGACGTTATCAGGATTTTGTGGAGGATGTTGGTCATCAATATATCGCCACAGAAGATCGAATAAGGAAAAACATGGGAGAAAATGATCTGTGGCTGCCTTGGGATGATATTACGGATATATAGGAGGAGCTGCATTTGGCGACACTGGTACGGAGCTTTGCCATATCGGGTATTGAGGCCTATATCGTTGACATAGAGGTCAAGACCATGGAAGGAATGCCGTCTATTACGGTGATCGGTCTGGGTGATCAGTCGGTACGGGAGGCAGCAGAGAGGGTAGAATCTGCTATCGATGAGAGTGGTTTTGTCTTTCCGAAAAAGCGTGTGATCATAAGCCTGGCACCGTCGGACTTAAAGAAGAGCGGCTCCCACTTTGATCTTGCTATGGCTTTGGGGGTGCTGCAGCAGGAGGCCAGTATAGGGGCGAAGGAAATGTGCTCCTACGGAATAATCGGGGAATTGGCTCTGGACGGAAGACTGCGGGCATGTCGTGGAATTCTCCCTATGGTCATTGCCGCAAAGAAAAACGGATACAGAAAAGTCATTGTCCCGAATGAAAATGTGAAGGAAGCGGCACTGGTGGACGATATAGAGGTGCTGGGCTTTGACTGCCTCACAGATGTAATCGCTTTTCTGGAGGGGAGGAAGGTCTATACAGAAGATGCAGAGAAGGATGTGTCGCAGGATACCGATGGAATTTCGGATACTCTGGACTTCGCGGATGTAAAGGGACAGGAGGATCTCATCGATGCCATTGTCCTGGCGGCAGCAGGCGGACACAATCTTCTTATGATCGGTGAACCGGGCTGTGGAAAGACCATGGTGGCGCAGAGAATACCCACGATTCTTCCCCGGATGACAGATGCGGAATGCCTGGAGGTCACCAAGATTTACAGCATTTCCGGATTGCTTCCGGACGGTCACTCTCTGATCAAAAATCGTCCGTTTCGGGCACCGCATCACAATGCATCTCTGAATGCGCTGATAGGAGGCGGAACGAATGCCATGCCGGGGGAGGTATCACTGGCCCATAACGGTGTACTTTTTCTGGATGAACTGGCTGAATTTCCCAAGAGGACCCTGGATGCGCTGCGACAGCCGGTAGAGGACAAAAAGGTCTGTATATCCAGAGTAAACGGCACGCATACATTTCCGTCGAATTTCATGTTTGTGGCTGCCATGAATCCATGTCCCTGCGGCTACTATCCAGGCAGGAAATGCACCTGTACGGATTATGAGACCATCAAGTACCGCAATCGTATCTCCGGTCCTATTATGGATCGAATCGATATACAAAAACAGGTCCATCCTGTGGACTTCTTCAGGAGATATTCCGAAAGTGGGGGCAGGAGCTCTGCGGACCTCAGGAAGATCGTGGAAAGGACGAGAAAAATACAGCAGGAGCGGTACAAAAACGAGGAGAATGTGTATTGCAATGCACAGATGACCACGGCCTTGATGCAGCAGTATTGCAGGCTGAGCCGGGAGACGATGGATTATCTGAAGGATGCCTGCGAGGAGGCTGGATACAGCGCAAGAACGATCCACAAGCTGCTTAGGCTTGCCAGAACCTGTGCAGATCTGGAAGAAGCCGAGGAAGTAAGAATGCAGGATGTACAAAAGGCCCTGCAGCTTCGTGACCTTGACAGGAGCAATAACAGCCTTCTTGTAGTAAAGAAAACTGACATAAAGGACGCCGGTGCGGAAAGATGAATGACCGTCTGCTGCTGAATAGATTCATACAGCCGCTGCCGGGAAGATCTTAAAGAGGTAAATTACTTTCCAACTCGATTGACGACGTTAATATCATTAATTCATGATCCTGTCGGAGAATTCGCTGTGTGCAATTTCCGCAGGCTGTCACTGCAACGTAACGTTATGGAGATAATGTATGAAAAATGAGTGTGCCGAAGTAAAAGACATAAAAAGAGCCAAAGAACATACATTGTCTTCCATACTGTATTCCGTCTGGCTTACCTGCATACCGGGTATAGGCATTACCATGCAAAACAGACTGCTGGATGCATTTGGTTCGGCGGAGGCTGTCTATCATGCTGACGGTGAGAAACTGGCGGCTGTAAAGGGCATGGGCAGCGGACAATCAGATGCGCTGCAAGAGGCAGCTGTGGATTTTTCCATTCTTGCACGAGCGGAAAGGATAATAGATGAGTGCAGCAGAAAACAGATAACCATCATCACCGGAGAATCCGGCGAAGGAAAGAAATTGTTCGGGAGATTGGAATCTCTCGGCGATCGTGCGCCGACGCTGCTGTATGTCCGGGGCGCGATAAAAGAAATGACACACACTGTCGGGATCGTCGGCGCAAGACGCTGCACACAGGAAGATAAAATAAGAACAGCAGGGATTGCAAAACAGTACACCGAAAAAGGCTTTGCCATTGTCAGTGGTATGGCGAAGGGCATTGATTCCTACGCACAAACGGCTTGCCTGCATGCGGGAGGATATACGATAGCTGTCCTCGGCAACGGTCCGGATATCTGTTATCCCGGGGAACATGTCCTACTCATGGAGAGTATAGCAGAGAATGGACTTCTGGTATCCGAATACCCTCCGGGCACAAAGCCTGCAGGATACCGGTTTCCCCAGCGAAACAGGATCATCGCGGGATTAAGCGATAAAGCGATTGTTATAGCAGAAGGAAAGAAAAGCGGCGCAGCGATTACAGCCGAGTGGAGTCAGAAACTGGGGAGAGAGGCAGAATTTATATAAGCAGTTACAACTGTATGTGCTGCGTCTGTGTACAGGCGCAGCGGTTACGTCTACATAATGGTGTAAATGAAAATTAAAAAAGAGCCACGCGGATGGCGTGAGAAAATTGTCAGTTTGGTTACATTTCTCATAAAAAAATATAAACAAAAAGACAGATAATACACTTGCCTGTAAAACCACAAAATCCGGACCATAAAATTTCGTTGTGATTCAGGTGCTTCTATGATTCGGATATTTTCCGAAAGATGTGTGAATCAAGGCGAAAATATGCTCATATTTTCATCAGCATTCAGCGCTTCTTCGGATGATTGTGCTGAGATGGATTTTTCCTGGCTTTTCTTTTGGAAATCTGATCCAGTTTTTCTATACAGAGCAGATACTGTGTGAGCCTGTAAACATCTTCTCTATGTCTCGGAGAAAGGAGGTTTATCTGTTTCACAGGTTCACGATCTTCGTTAATTAATCCCAGAAGATAGTCTGCAGAGACATTATATTTTTTGCAGAGTTTCACCAGGTTATTATGATCCGGAGAGGAAATATTCCTTTCCCAGGAGCGTACAGTGGCTAACGAGACATGCAGACAATCAGCCAATTGCTGCTGTGTTTCCTTATGATCCTTGCGAATTTCCTGCAGTCGTTCACCACGCATTTTTTTCTCCTTTTGATTTCTTTCAATTTTTCTAAAAATTCAAACGATAGCTACAATAAACTTAAAATTCTTAAATGAGCAAAATTCAGGCATCTGGGGCGGGTTGAGAACATCCGTATGAATGTTCAGGGGATATGTTCAGGCCATCACTCCAAACGACAGTTCCGCATTTGGCCTGGCCTTCATAAAGAAAGCAAGACATCTGCATAACACGCTGCGGTAATATTTTTATTTCTATTTATTGCCCTATGGTATCACATTATATGCCAAAAACCAATGTAACAAGTACAGGATATAGATGTCCCCAAAGATTTTTTATTTTCTGGTTTGTATTCTGCCATTCTTCTGTATATTTTGCTGAGCGGATTTTCTCCTGGCTTTGTGCTTTGAAATCTGATCCAGCTTTTCTATATAGAGCAGATATTGTGTAAGTTTGTAAATATCCTCCTGATGCCTCTGGGAGAGAAGATGGATCTGATTCACAGCTTCCTGATCCTCATCAATCAAGCCCAGAAGATAGTCTGCGGAGGTGTCGTATTTCTGGCATATTCTCGCCAGAGTGTCATGATCAGGAGAGGAAATGTTTCTTTCCCAGGTGCGCAGTGTCCCCACCGAGACATGCAGATAATCAGCCAACTGCTGCTGGGTTTCGTTGTGATCTTTGCGAAGTTCCTTTAATCGTTCACCAAGCATTTTATGCACCTCTTTTTCAATGTCTATTTGATTGTATATGCGAGGTCAGAAGGAAAACAAAATTCCTGTGATCTATATTATTATCCATAGCCTGTTATTTAAATTCATTGTAAAGAAAAATATCACTTACAATGGAGAAGTGACAAGAATAATAATACAAATATCGCAGAAGTGATATTATTCATATCGGTTTATGACAGACTATGACAGCTGAGGATCATAAAACTTGTTAAAATCATCTGATACAGATATTATGATAGGAGACTTGGGTCTTTTTAAAACTTTTCAAAGATTGATATCGGCTTTTTTATGCAAGGCGGATTTCACTTCGGTCGATGAAGGGTCAGCGTCGCGTTTAAACGAGGCCGCTGGGCGGCAGCATTTACCCAGTACACCACAGGAGGATAATAAATTGGAAAAAATAGAAAAAATCAGCAGCTTCTTCGGAAAATATATGGCGCTTATTGTGCTCGTTGTTGCGGCCATGGCTCTTTTTGTGCCGAAAAGCTGCCTTTGGGTTCAGACTTCATGGGTAAATTATCTGCTGATGATCGTTATGTTCGGCATGGGGCTGACGTTGAAACTGGATGACTTCAAACTGATTTTCACAAGGCCAAGGGACATTCTGATCGGGTGCGTGGCTCAGTTTACGATCATGCCGATCCTCGCTTTTCTGCTGGGAAAAATTTTCGGTCTGGATGCTGCGTTACTTGCCGGGGTTGTCTTGGTGGGCACCTGCCCCGGAGGCACTTCCAGCAACGTGATTACTTATCTGTCTAAGGGAGATGTTGCGCTTTCTGTAGGAATGACGAGTGTAAATACGCTGCTTGCGCCATTTCTGACACCGGCCATTACCTACCTGCTTTTGAGGACAACCGTTACAGTAGATGCAATGAGTATGTTTCTTTCTATTATTAAAGTTGTCATCATTCCGATCGGTCTTGGATTTATCATCAACAAGTTGTTTGGTAAAGTTACGCAGCGACTTGTAAAGGTACTTCCCTCTGTATCCGTCTTGGCAATCTGTCTGATCGTCGCCGCAGTTGTATCTCACAATTCAGAAAAGATTTTCTCCGCAGGGTTGGTTGTCTTTGCGGTTGTGATTCTGCACAATTTGCTGGGTTATGCATGCGGTTTTGCTGTCGGAAAAGTGCTGCATATGGGCGTGCCCAAGACAAAAGCTATTTCCATTGAAGTCGGTATGCAGAACTCCGGTCTGGCTACTTCGCTTGCGGCAACCGCATTTCCGAATCTGGCAATGGCGACAGTTCCCGGCGCTGTATTTTCTGTATGGCATAATATTTCGGGGGCTGTTCTGGCCAATCTTTATAACCGCTGGACAGATTAAAAAAGGGAATTCGCCTTCGCGAAATTTCCTTCGCGTTGCCGCTGTAAAACAGCGGCATGGAGGTAAAAATGAACTTATCAAAAATACACCACATTGCCATCATAGTATCTGACTACGAGGTTTCTAAAGATTTCTATGTGAACAAACTTGGTTTTTCTGTGATCAGAGAGAACTTTCGTCCGGCGCGCGGGGACTGGAAGCTGGATCTGCGCATCAACGAGTGTACGGAGCTGGAAATCTTTGCAGAACCGGATCCCCCAAAACGCGTAAACCGGCCGGAGGCCTGCGGACTGCGCCATCTTGCATTCTGTGTGGAGAGTGTGGAGCAGACGGCAGAAGAGCTGGCAGGACTGGGTATTGTATGTGAGCCGATCCGATATGACGATTACACCGGCAGGAAGATGACCTTTTTCCACGACCCTGACGGGCTGCCGCTGGAACTACACGAGTGATTTTTCGAAATCCCCCTGTGCCTTCAAAGATTTTAGATAACGTATCTGTTTAGTCTCTATCTCGAATTTACTTCGCAAATCCCTAATGCGGCTGGTATACGACAGCATACAGTGACAGGCATATACAAACATGCATAAACGCACAGGCAAACACACAGGCATAGACAGGTATACAGAAAAATTATCTTGCCAAAAACAGAAACTGTCTGTATAATGAAAAAGCTGATGTGGCTCATGCCGCAGGCAGACAGGCAGTTTCTTCATATATAAATAGGATGAGGCAGTCTGGATAAGAAATGCTGGAATAGCGCAGTTGGTAGCGCAACTGATTCGTAATCAGTAGGTCGAGGGTTCAAGTCCCTTTTCCAGCTCTGTAAAAGTCCGCAGATAAAGCGGACTTTTTTTACATCAGCACATTGGTTGAATCTGGTGTAGGAATAGGAATATTCGGGAGTATTCAACGTTTCGAGATTTTACCCGCGTGCTGCGGAAAGACAGCAGCGCAGAAAGGAAAATTATGGCACAGCTGTGGGGCGGACGTTTTGAAAAGCAGGAGGATGCACTGGTCAATGCCTTCAACGCATCGATTCAGTTTGATAAGCGTCTCTTACATGAAGATATTGAGGGAAGCATGGCCCATGCGAAGATGCTGGGAAAACAGGGTATTCTGACCCAGACAGAGGTGGATGCCATCGAGAAAGGTCTGGCACAGATCCTGGCAGAGGCCGGGACAGAGAGTCTTCCGATCACAGATGAATATGAGGATGTGCACAGCTTTGTGGAGGCGGTTCTGACAGAGCGCATCGGCGATGCCGGCAAAAAGCTTCACACAGGCCGCAGCCGCAACGATCAGGTGGCCCTGGATATGCGCATGTATGTCCGTGGTCAAGTGAAGGCTGTGGATGCAGAGCTGAAGGCGCTCTTAAAGGCGATCCTGAAGATCATGGAAGAGAATGTGGACACCTGCATGCCCGGATTTACGCACCTGCAGAAGGCACAGCCGGTGACCCTGGCACATCACATGGGCGCCTACTTTGAGATGTTCCGCCGGGACAGACAGCGTCTTAAGGATATTTATGAGCGCATGAATTACTGCCCTCTGGGCGCAGGCGCGCTGGCAGGCACCACCTATCCTCTGGATCGGGATTTTACCGCCAGAGAGCTTGGCTTCTACGGACCTACCGAGAACAGCATGGACTCCGTCTCTGACAGAGATTACGTCATTGAATTTCTGTCCGCATTGTCCCTGATCATGATGCACTTAAGCCGTTTCTGCGAGGAGATCATCCTCTGGAACAGCGATGAGTATAAATTCGTGGAGATCGATGATGCCTATTCCACCGGCAGCAGCATCATGCCTCAGAAAAAGAACCCCGACATCGCAGAGCTGGTA
Organism: bacterium; assembly: GCA_963658405.1. Taxonomy (GTDB): domain Bacteria; phylum Bacillota; class Clostridia; order Lachnospirales; family Lachnospiraceae; genus CAG-791. The sequence continues at coordinate 9,429 of CAVKQI010000068.1, forward strand.
CGAGGCAAGACAGGCCGGGTCTACGGTGCCTTGATGGGCATGCTCACTACCATGAAGGGCAT
>CAVKQI010000068.1:9728-13543 GCA_963658405.1 bacterium
CTGTACTGCATCGCCCACCAGAAGAGCATCGAGGAACTGAGCATGGAGGAGTTCCACGATCTGTGTCCGGCCTTTGATGAGGATATCTATGAAGCGGTCTCCTTAAAGACCTGTATCGATAAGAGACTGACCACGGGAGCTCCCGGCGCCGGCGCTATGGAGCAGGAAATTGCCAATGCCGGAAAGCATCTGGAGGAAGAAGGACTGCAGTAAAATGCAGTGCTCTTTGGATAAATGCATCAGAGAATCCTGTTAATATCGAGGAGAAAGGAATTTTCTGATGGTATGCCGGGAAGAACGCGGCAGAAGGAGGAGAAAATGAGTGAAAAATTACGTGTAGGCATCCTGGGAGGCACCGGCATGGTTGGCCAGCGCTTCATTTCTCTTTTGGAGAATCATCCCTGGTTTGAAGTGACAGAGATCGCAGCCAGCCCCCGCTCTGCAGGCAAGACCTATGCAGAGGCAGTGGAAGGCCGCTGGAAACTGGACGAGCCCATTCCGGAGGCTGTCAAGAATATTGTCGTTAAGAACGTAGAAGACGTAGAGAATATGGTCAAGGACGTGGACTTCTGCTTCTCCGCAGTCGATATGACCAAGGATCAGATCCGCGCCATCGAGGAAGCTTATGCAAAGACAGAGACCCCTGTAGTCTCCAATAACAGCGCACATCGCTGGACACCCGATGTTCCCATGGTAGTACCGGAAATCAATCCGGAGCACATGGATGTCATCCAGTATCAGAAGAAGAGACTGGGCACCAACAGAGGTTTCATCGCTGTAAAGCCCAACTGCTCCATTCAGAGTTATGCACCCGCTCTGGCTGCATGGAAGGAATTTGAGCCCTATGAGGTAGTGGCTACCACCTATCAGGCTATTTCCGGCGCCGGCAAAAACTTCAAGGATTGGCCGGAGATGGTCGGCAACATCATTCCTTACATCGGCGGCGAAGAGGAAAAGAGCGAGAAGGAGCCCCTTCGTATTTTCGGTCATATCGAAAACGGTGTCATCGTTCCGGCTACCAGCCCGGTGATCACCTGCCAGTGCGTACGTGTGCCTGTGCTTTACGGCCACACTGCTGCCGCTTTTGTAAAATTCCGTCAGAAGGTTACCAAGGAGCAGCTGGTAGAAAAGTTAGTTAACTTCTCCGGCGTTCCGCAGGAACTGGCACTGCCCAGTGCACCTAAGCAGTTCATCCAGTACATGGAAGAGGACAATCGTCCCCAGGTGCTTTCGGATGTAAACTATGAGCACGGCATGGGCGTTTCCATCGGACGTCTGCGTGAGGATACCGTTTACGACTGGAAGTTCATCGGTCTCTCCCACAATACCATCCGCGGCGCAGCCGGCGGTGCCGTAGAGTGCGCGGAGCTGCTGAAAGCCCAGGGATATATCACTGCAAAATAAAGACAGAAAAGGAAGCGGCAGCGCTTCCTTTTCTTGTCTGCACGCGTAATGAGTCAGGCACTCACAGTTACATGAGGATTTGGCGGATACCGCGATCATATATGAAATTCGAACAGCGTATTACATGTAGCAGCGAAGACGAAGAAGTACAGGAGCATGCATGGGAAAAAGTGTATTTATCGCAGAAAAACCGAGTGTAGCCAGAGAATTTGCCAATGCTCTTTCCCTGCAGTTTCGGCAGCGGGACGGCTATATGGAGACGGACAATACCATCGTGACCTGGTGCGTGGGGCATCTGGTGACCATGAGTTATCCGGATGCCTATGATGAAAAGTACAAAAAATGGTCCCTCTCCACCATCCCCTTTATTCCCAAAGAGTACCGCTATCAGGTCATTGACGGAGTAAAGAAGCAGTTTAAGATCGTAAAGGGCATCCTGACCAGCCCCGAGGTGGAAAATATCTATATCTGCACGGACTCCGGACGAGAGGGCGAGTACATTTACCGTCTCGTGGCCATGCAGGCCGGGGTGAAAGGAAAGAACCAGCGTCGTGTCTGGATCGACTCCCAGACAAAGGAAGAGATCATCCGGGGCATCAAAGAGGCAAAGGATGACAGGGAATATGATCATCTGGGGGCAGCGGCTTTTCTTCGCGCCAAGGAAGATTACCTGATGGGCATCAATTTTTCCAGAGCCTTGACGTTAAAATACGGCAATAATATCCGGGATTTTCTGCAGATGGATCGCTGCGTTATCGCCGTGGGCCGGGTCATGACCTGTGTCCTGGGTATGGTAGTGGAAAGAGAGCGGGAGATCCGCAGCTTTGTAAAGACACCCTTTTACCGGGTGATTGCAGCTTTTTGTCCGGGAAGTGAAGAGCAGGGAAGCTTTGAGGCAGAGTGGCATGTGCAGGAGAAGAGCATCTATGCCAATACCCCGGCTCTCTATAAGGAAAATGGATTCAAGGACCGAAAAGACGCTGAGGCGCTCATTACGTATCTGACACAGGGCGAGGAGCAGGAGCGCCTTCCCGTGATCCGAAGCATCACCCGCAAAAAAGAAAATAAGAACCCGCCGCTTTTGTATAACCTGGCGGAGCTGCAGAATGACTGTTCCCGTTTCTTTAAGATCAGCCCCGATGAGACGCTGGCAGCGGCCCAGGAGCTCTATGAGAAAAAGCTCACCACCTATCCCCGAACAGATGCCCGCGTTTTGTCCACGGCAGTGGCCAAGGAGATCACCAAAAATCTGCGGGGCATAGGTGCGCAGGCAATGTATCAGCCCTATGTGCAGAAAATCCTGAAAAGCGGCGCAGCGGCAAAGATCGGCAAGAGCCGGTATACCAACGATAAGGCCATCACCGATCACTATGCCATCATTCCGACCGGTCAGGGAGAGCGGGCACTGACCTCCGTATCCCCTACGGTGGCGAAGGTATACGAACTGATCTGTCGCCGTTTCCTGGCTATCTTTTATCCGCCGGCTGTTTTTGATAAGCTTTCTTTGCAGGTGGATGTGCGCACCGAGACGTTCGGGGCCAATGCCAAAGCCTGCCGGGAGAAGGGATATCTGGAAGTGATGGAATATTCCTTTTCCTCCAAAAAGAATGCCGGACGCAAAAAGGCAGCAGCGGAAGGAAATGCTGACGCAGAAAATCCGGAAGGAGACAACGAGGCAGAAGGCACGCAGGATTCAGCTGACAATGAGCAGCTGGCCAAGGCACTGGAAGGCCTGAAAAAAGGAGATGTCCTTTCCGTAAAAGACTACGTTATCAAGGATGGAGAGACCTCTCCGCCCAAGCACTATAATTCCGGCAGCATGATCCTTACCATGGAAAATGCCGGTCAGTTCATCGAGGAAGAGGAGCTGCGGGAGCAGATCAAGGGAAGCGGTATCGGCACCAGCGCCACCAGAGCCGAAATCCTCAAAAAACTGGTGGCTAACCGTTACCTGGCTTTAAATAAGAAGACCCAGATCATTACCCCCACACAATTGGGAGAAATGATCTACGATACCGTGGCCTGCTCCCTGCGGCCGCTTTTAAATCCCAAGCTCACGGCCAGCTGGGAAATGGGACTTTCCAGGGTGGCGGAGGGGACAGTGACGGAAGAAGAATACATGCAGAAGCTGGATGATTTCGTCACCAGACGCACCAACCACGTAAAGGAGACAGATTATCGGCCCCAGCTCATGAGTCTGTATAGGCAGACGGCACAGTATTATCCGCAGAAAGAAAAGAAGGCTGGCAAAACCAAAGGTAAGCAGATATAGTAATAATAAAGCAGCGGCACAGGAGGCAAAGTTTTCATGAAATGCCTGATGGCATTTCATGAAAACTCGAATGGATGCCGTAAACGTCATCCATTCGTGATCGCATCAGGGAATTCGCCTTCGCGAAATTCCCTTCGCG
>CAVKQI010000069.1:0-13467 GCA_963658405.1 bacterium
AATCCCTTGAAATAAGGCATTATTTGTCCAAAGACTTCATCGTCGGGAACAGCAGAACATCCCTGATGGCTGCAGAATTCGTCAGCAGCATGCACATGCGGTCGATGCCGAAGCCGATGCCGCCTGTGGGGGGCATGCCGATCTCGAGGGCATTCATGAAGTCCTCGTCGGTGCGGTTGGCTTCCTCGTCGCCCTGTGCGAGAAGGGCTTCCTGTGCCTTGAAACGCTCTCTCTGATCGATGGGATCATTGAGCTCGGAGTAGGCGTTGGCCAGTTCCCAGCCGTTCATGTAGAACTCGAAACGCTGTACATAACCGGGCGCATCGGGCTTTTTCTTGGTCAGAGGGCTGATCTCGATGGGATGATCCATGATGAAGGTAGGCTGGATCATGTGCTCCTCGGCAAAGGCATCAAAGAACAGGTTCAGGATGTCGCCCTTCTGGTGACGCTCCTCATACTCCACGTGATGCTCCTTGGCCACTGCTCTGGCCTCTTCGAGTGTATCGATCTGTGCAAAGTCCACACCGGCATACTTCTTGACGGCCTCGATCATGGTCATGCGGGCAAAGGGCTGTCCCAAATCCATCTCGATGCCGTTGTATACGATCTTTGTGGTGCCCAGCACTTCCTGCGCCACGGTGCGGTACAGATTCTCGGTCAGATCCATCATGCCGTGATAATCGGTATAAGCCTGATAGAGCTCCATCAGGGTGAACTCCGGATTATGACGGGTATCAAGACCCTCATTTCTGAATACGCGGCCGATCTCATAGACGCGCTCCAGGCCGCCTACGATCAGTCTCTTCAGGTAGAGCTCCAGGGAAATGCGGAGCTTTAAATCCTCATCGAGTGCGTTGAAATGGGTCTCGAACGGACGGGCTGCAGCGCCGCCGGCGTTGCTCACCAGCATGGGGGTCTCCACTTCCAGGAAGCCCTGGCCGTCCAGGTAATTGCGGATAGCGCGGATGATACGGCTGCGCTTGATGAAGGTATCCTTCACATCCTCATTCATGATCAGATCCACATAGCGCTGTCTGTAGCGCATGTCGGTATTGGTCAGACCGTGGAACTTCTCCGGCAGAGGCTTTAAGCTCTTGGTCAGCAGCGTTACTTCCTCTGCATGGACGCTGGTCTCTCCGGTCTTGGTCTTGAAGACCTTGCCGCGAACACCTACGATATCGCCGATATCCAGCTTTTTAAAATCTGCGTAGGGCTCTTCTCCGATGGAATCTCTGGCTACATAGCACTGGATCTTTCCCTGCAGATCCTGCACGTGACAGAAGGAAGCCTTGCCCATGACACGCTTGCTCATCAGTCTGCCGGCGATGGAGACCTCCTGATCCTCCAGGGTCTCAAAATTATCCTTGATCTCCTGGCTGTGCTTTGTAACATCGTATTTTACGATCTCAAAAGGATCCTTGCCTGCTGCCTGCAATGCTGCCAGCTTTTCTCTGCGCACTGCGATCAGTCTGTTCATATCCTCCTGGGTAACTTCTGCTGCGGCGTTTCCGTTCTGCTTCTCTGCTCCCACGACTCTCTCCCGTTCTTTTGATTGGTAAATTGTAACTATTCAGAGCCCATTCGCAAAATCGCTGCTGCGCAGCTTTCCTTTTGCTCATGCGGCGTTCTCGCCAAATAAATTTGCAAAAATGGGCTCGTTAATGCAAGCATTACTCGCACATTTTATGCAAATTTGCTTGGCTCTGAATAGATACGATAAATTAAACTGTCTCTGATCTCTGGATCTCCAGTACCTTGTACTGTACGACGCCTGCCTGTGTCTCTACATCTACCACCTGGCCTACTCTGGCGCCGATCAGTGCCTTGCCTACAGGGGACTCATTGGAGATCTTGCCCTTTAAGCTGTTGGCCTCTGTGGAGCCTACGATCTTGTACTCCAGGTCCTCGTCATATTCCATATCGTGGATCTTTACACGGCAGCCGATATTGATCTTATCTAAGTCTACCTCGTCCTCCACGACTACCTCGGCATTCTTCAGGATCTTTTCCAGCTCTTCGATTCTGGCCTCGATGTCTCTCTGCTCATCCTTTGCTGCATCGTACTCTGCATTCTCGGACAGATCGCCCTGCTCTCTGGCCTCTTTGATCTTCTGTGCCACTTCCTGGCGTCTGTTTACCTTCAGGTCATGCAGTTCGTCTTCGTATTTTTTCAGTCCTTCATAAGTCAGGATGTTCTTTTTCTCTTCCATGTCTGATCTGTTTCCTCCCATACGGCGCCTGTCTCAGGCAAAAAACTAACCGGCGCAGCCCGTTCGGCAGGCCGCCCCGATGCAGATTGCACCATATTATATATAGAAAAACGGGGAAAGTCAATAAAAAAGCCTGTTCCCGCCTGCTTTCAGCCTGCCTTTTGCCTGCCTTTGCAGGTATTCGTTCACAAAAGCGGACAGACCGGTGATCGAACAGAATCCGAGCAATAACCGTATAAATTTGCTCCTTTATATTTCTTTGCCTTATAAGACTCCTTATAAGACTAATCCGTTCAGCAGCTTTTCCAGTTCCTCAAAGGTGGTCACGCAGTTTACCTGCCCCCGTACCTTCGCCGCACCGGGGAATCCGGCCATGTACCAGGCAACATGCTTGCGCATCTCCCGCATGCCCACGTTTTCTCCCTTATACTGACGCTGGAGCTGTGCGTGGCGCAGCACCATACGGATGATCTCCTGCCTCGCGGGCTTTGGCAGTTCCTCTCCTTTCTCCAGATAGTGACCAACCTGCGCAAAGATCCAGGGATTGCCCTGGGCGCCCCGACCGATCATCACCGCCTCACAGCCGGTCTCCTCCAGCATCCGGGCGGCGCCGGGGCCGTCTGTCACATCGCCGTTGCCGAATACCGGAATGCGCACGGCATCGACTACCTCTCTGATGATATTCCAGTCTGCCTTTCCCATATACATCTGCGGTCTGGTGCGTCCGTGAATGGCCACGGCGCTGGCGCCTCCTGCCTCAGCGGCCTTTGCGCACTCCACCGCATTGAGGTGCTGCTCATCAAAGCCTTTGCGCAGCTTTACCGTCACCGGACGGCTGGTATGGGAGACCGCAGCCTTTACCAGTGCCTCAATCAGCGCCGGATCCTGCATCAGGGCGGAGCCCTCCTTATTATTCACGATCTTCGGCACCGGGCATCCCATATTGATATCCAGCAGGTCAAAGGACTCCCCCTCGATCATCTCGCAGGCCCTGGCCATCACCTCCGGCTCATGGCCGAAGAGCTGCAGGGAAACCGGATGCTCCTCGGGCAGGGTCTCCAGCAGCAGGTGGGTATTCTTATTGTTGTAGGTGATCGCCTTGGCGCTGATCATCTCCATACAGACCAGCCCTGCGCCCTGTTCGTGGCAGAGCAAACGAAATGGCAGGTCGGAAACGCCTGCCATGGGTGCCAATATGGTTCGATTGGGGATATATACCTTGCCGATATGAAAACCTGTCTCCATTCTTACCTCTCTATGCCGCTGTATGACAGCGCCATCCTGATGAGAATTTCGCGAAGACGAATTCCCGGACAGGATAGCAATTTGATGCCATAATTTGCTGCAGCTCTCCGACTCTTACTCTTCCTCGAATTCCTTCAGCAGATCACCCGGCTTCTGGTGCAGATAAGCCACCCGGAAGTAGATCGAGAGTGCCTGAAACATCTCCTGTTTGGTGCTGCGGATCTTTTTGATCAGCAGCTCGCTCCCGATCTCATCGTAGAGCAGGTCTCCCTCGTCGTGCTGGGTCTCCATCTCCACATCCCCGGTGGGGGTAAAGACGATGGTAAAGACGCCGCCTACCTCCTCGGTAAAAAGGACGCAGATGATATGCAGCTCCTCTTTGATATTCTCGGGGATCTTATCGAATTTTTTATTAAAATAGTATTTCTTATCATAAGCGCTGGCGCCGCAAAGCACCACGCGGACTTTTTCGTTCATACCTACCTCTTTTTGCCGCAGCATACCGCAGCATGCATAGTATTCCTGCACCTGCGCCGCTGCCGGAGAAAACTTTCGGCGCAGGCAAGTCTTACTGCGGTCTCTGTGTTTTACACATATCCTTCTACGCCGCGCACGGAAACTTCTCCTGCGCTGACGGCCCGCAGTCCGCTGCCGTCCGCAGGCTCCACCAGCAGCTCTCCGCTGTCATTGACGCCCACAGCTCTGCCTTCATAGGGGGCCGTGGGATCCAGCACCCGAACCGGCCGGTCTTTATTCACCAGCGCCTCTTCGTATTTTTCCCGCAGGGGAGCCAGCGTCTGCGCCTTTGCAAACTGCTCGTACATGCCCTCAAAATGATTCCAGACAGATGCCACCAGCGCCGCTCTGTTGACTGTATGGCCGCAGGCCAGGCATATGGATGTCCCGGTCTCCTGAATCTCCGGTGCAAACTCCGTCATGTTGACATTCAGACCTATGCCGATGATCACGTCCCGGATCTCATTTTCCTCCAGGTGCATCTCTGTGAGGATGCCGCAGATCTTTTTCCAGGGGCCGCCGTCGGTACTGACCACGATGTCGTTGGGCCACTTGATACCGAACCGGCAGTCCTGCTCTCCCACGATCTCCTCCAGCGCCTCATAGACCGCCATGGCAGCCACCGGGGTCACCATAGGTGCTGTCTCAGCTGCATAAGAGGGGCGCAGCAGGAAACTGAAATAGGCATTCCCGTCTCTGGGAGAAAGCCAGGTCCTGCCCCGGCGTCCTTTCCCTGCGGTCTGCCGCACCGCCACCACCAGGGTCCCCTGGGCGGCGCCGGACTGGGCCAGGGCGAATACATCGTCGTTGGTCGAGCCGGTCTCCTCTTTAAAGAAGAGATTGCGGCCGGCCCATTCTGTGTGCAGCCGGCTGCTGATCTCCTCCTGATTGAAAAGATCCTGCTCCTCCTCGGGCACCAGAAGTCTGTAGCCCCGATTCGTCACTGCCTCGATCTGATAGCCTTCCTCTTTCAGGCGGCCTATGGCTTTCCATACCGCCGTCCTGGAGACACCCAGGCTTTCACTGAGCTGCTGCCCGGAGAGATATTCTTTTTCTTCCTTCAGTTTCTGAAGGACTTCGCTTTTCAGACTCATGATCGCTGCCCGTCTTATTCCACTGTTCCCAGTGTGGCTGCCATCACGGCCTTGATGGTATGCATACGGTTCTCTGCCTCGTCAAAGACTACAGATTGAGGACCCTCAAAGACCTCATCCGTGACCTCCAGCTCCTTCTCGCCGAATTTCTCGTAGATTTCTCTGCCGATGCCGGTGCCCAGATCATGAAAAGCAGGCAGGCAGTGCATAAAGATAGCCTTCTCGCCGGCCAGATCCATCAGCTCCTTTGTGACGCGGTAGGGCTTCAGATCGCCGATGCGCTCCTGCCATGCCTCTGCAGGCTCGCCCATGGATACCCATACGTCCGTATACAGCACATCTGCGCCTGTGGCTGCTGCCTTTGCATCCTCTGTCAATGTGATGCTGCCGCCGCTCTCCTGTGCCAGGGCCTGGCATACCTGCACCAGCTGTGCCTGGGGGAAGTATTTCTTGTCGGAAGCCAGTGTGATGTGCATGCCCATCTTGGCACCTGCCACCATCCAGGAATTGGCCATATTGTAGCGGGCATCGCCGAAATAGGAGAGCTTTACGCCCTGCAAACGGCCCAGCTTTTCCCGGATCGTCAGCATATCCGCCAGCATCTGAGTAGGATGGAATTCATTGGTCAGGCCGTTCCATACCGGCACCTTGGAGTACTGCGCCAGCTGCTCCACGATGGTCTGGCCGTAGCCGCGGTATTCGATGCCGTCAAACATACCTGCCAGCACACGGGCTGTGTCCGCAATACTCTCCTTCTTGCCGATCTGGGATCCTGTAGGATCCAGATAGGTGGTTCCCATGCCCAGGTCGTGAGCAGCCACTTCAAAGGCGCAGCGGGTTCTGGTGCTGGTCTTTTCAAAGATCAGTGCCACGTTTCTGCCCTTTGCATAGGTGTGAGGGATGCCCTTTTTCTTTTTATCCTTTAAGTCTGCTGCCAGATCCAGCAGATACTCGATCTCCTCTGCGGAGTAATCCAGAAGCTTTAAAAAATCTCTGTCCTTTAAATCTACATTTGCCATAATGATCTCCATTCCCCGGGCGCCATGCCCCGGTAATTCCCGGACTGCCGCGGCAGGATGCCTGTCCCTGAAAGCAGTCGTCAAAGTATCAATCAGTTTAACATAAAACAGGGGTACCTGCAACGAGGCCCCCTGTCCTATCATCTGTACTGTCAGCATACTGTCATACAAAATGTCTCTGCTATATCTGCACTGTCAGCGTACCGTCATACGTATTGTCCCTACTATATCCTATATCCGTACTGTCTCCGCTATGATCCTGTAAAATATGCCTGTCCGTTCTCTCTTTAATACTGTCTCGGACAGTTTCGATGTGAGCGGCCTGTTTCCATCGCCGTTTTATCTGCAGACGATGTATCTTAGATGCTTCCGTAGAAGCGATGACCGCCGATGATGATGCCGTCGTTCTTAGCCAGGTTGCCGTTAAAATTGGTGCACGCTCCTACCGGCTTGGAACCTCCCAGTGCTTCCTGGGCTGCCTGATAGCAGTCTGCCGGAATCCTGCCGTTGGCAATGACACGATCCAGACGGCCGTTTAATGCCGGTGTGAACTGTCCGCTCTGATAGACCACCTCACGGACGGTATTGGGATAACGGCTGCTGGCCAGGCGGTTCATCACCACGCTGCCTACGGCTACCTTGCCCTCGTAGGACTCAGAGCCTGCTTCGCAGTAGATGATGCCTGCCAGGATCGTGAGATCCTCACTGGCTGCCGGCTGTGTCTGCTCCTCTTCCTGGATCGCTACCTGGTTGTCGGCTGTCCCTGTCAGTGCCTGCTGGGCGGCTGCCTCTCCGGCTGCCACGGCCTCTGCGCTGGTATCATCAATCACCTCGCTGGCCTCTGTAACGGCACCGGCGTTGCCGGCCTCCTGTGCATGGGCTGCCAGGTGGGGTGCTCCTGCTGTGATCATCACGGCTAATATAAGTGCTGCTGCTTTTTCGATCGCGCTGATCGCTTTCTTCATTGTACTGCTCATGAATGGGTTCTCCCGCTTAACTTTATTGCATTTCTGTTAGATTTGTTACAAATTTGTTACATATGTTGCAGTCGTATCCTAACACTTCGTAACACTTTTGTCAACAAAGTGCCTTTTCTGCGAAATAAATGTAAAAAATAAAGGCCGGCTGCCGCCCGTGTTCCACCCGGACGCTGGTCGAGGGAGCAAAACAACCAATCGGAAAACAGAACAAAAAAAGTGCAGATATCCGAGATGATTTCTCTCCGATATCTGCACCTTGCAGTATTTCACCCTGCATTACAGTATTATTTTTTACATCACTAAAAAATTACACTGTTATTCAAAATCTATGGTGTTAGAAAAGCTCTGCAGGCATCACTTCCTGCCCCCTACAGCTTTTTAGACTTCTCCACAGCTGCGTCAATGGCCTCCATGACAGCCGCCCGCAGGCCTCTCTTTTCCAGCACTTCTACGGCCTCGATGGTGGTGCCGCCGGGGGAGCATACCATGTCCTTGAGTTCTCCGGGATGGAGGCCTGTCTCCAGCATTAATTTAGCGGATCCCATCACAGACTGGGCTGCGAAGCGATAGGCCTGTTTTCTGGGCATACCACCCTTTACGGCCGCATCTGCCATAGCCTCTATAAAGAGGAATACATAGGCGGGAGAAGAGCCGCTGACACCGCCCACTACATCCATCAATGTCTCCGGCACCACCTCGGCCAGACCAAAGCTGCCGATGATCTCCATGGCGAGGCTCAAATCCTCTTCCGATACATTTTCATTGCGGCAGACGGCGGAGCAGCCTTCCTCTACCAGCGCCGGTGTGTTGGGCATGCAGCGCACGATCTTTACCCGTTTGCCGAATTCCTCTCCCAGCCATTTGGTGGTCTTGCCGGCTGCCACGCTGATCACCAGCTTGGACTCATCCACTTCATCCCGGATTTCCTCCAGGACCACGCGCAGATACTGGGGTTTGACGGCCAGGATCAGCACATCCGCCTCCCGTGCCACCTGCACGTTGGACCCTACGGTGTGAATGCCGTATTCCTTTGATACCTTTTCCAGTGTTTCCTGGGTGTGCGCGGAACCAATGATCTCTCCCGGCGCCACGATTTCCTTTTTCAGGATGCCGCCGATCATAGCCTTTGCCATATTGCCGAGTCCGATAAAACCTATCGTCATTTTTCCTTCTTTCTGCCGCAGCTCGTCTGCGGCAACGCGAGGAGAATTTCGCGAAGGCGAATTCCCTGATGCGATCCCAGAGGATGAGGCGTCGCCTCATCCTCATAATAATAAAGAAGCGCCATCAGGCGATTCTTTATTATTTGGCTCCTTTTCTTATTCGATTCTGGCGGCTGGCCTCAAAGAGCAGCACGCTGGCTGCCACCGCCGCGTTCAGGGATTCGATCTCTCCCTCCATGGGGATCAGGATCCGGTGATCCGCCCGGGCTGTCACCGCTGCCGAAAGGCCTCTGCCCTCATTGCCGATGAGGAAAGCACTGGGCGCTGTATAATCACACTGATCATAGTGCACTGCTCCCTCCAGATGGGCGGCGTAAATCCCGATGCCGGCCTCCCTGATCTGTGTCAGCATCCCCTCAAAATCCTCCGCATAGCAAAACGGCATGCGGAAGATCGCACTCATGGTGGAGCGCACGGTCTTGGGATTAAAAATATCCACGGTTCCCTTGCTCATGATGATCCCGTCTGCTCCCGCCGCCTCTGCGCTCCGGAACATGGTTCCCAGATTTCCGGGATCCTGAATATCCTCCAGAAGCAGGAGCAGCCTTCCATGGGGTCCGTCTGTCTCTCTTCCGTTTCCCTGCAGGATCCGGGCCGGATCCCACACCGGCATCTGATTGACACACAGCACACCCTGCGGGGTCTGGGTGTCCGCCATGTGCTTCATGACCTCCGGTGTAACCAATGTGCAGGGGATACCTGCCTTTTCCAACGTCTGCAGCTTGTCCCTGCGGCTTTTTTCCTCTGTCCCCTGCAGGAAATCCTCCGTCAGATAGACGTCCTTTAAAAAGGAGATCGGCGTATCCATAAAAAGCCGTGCCCCTTCCGTCACAAAGGCCTTCTGCTCCCGGCGCGTCTTACTCCTCTGCTGCAGCGCCGCCGCATTTTTTACTTTTCCGTTGGCTATGGATGTGATCTTTTCCAATTATTTTTCAGCCTTCTTTCCAGTGACAAAGGAAGGAAGCGGAATGCCCTGTTTCCTTCTCTGGTAAAATTCTGCCGTAGCGGTGAACAGCACGTCGCCGGCGGAGTTCAGTGCAGTCTCCACGGAATCCTGCACCACGCCGATGATAAAGCCTACTGCTACTACCTGCATGGCAATATCGTTGGAAATGCCAAAGAGAGAGCAGGAAAGGGGAATCAGCAGAAGGGAACCTCCCGCCACCCCGGAAGCACCGCATGCACCCAGTGCAGAGACTACGGAAAGAATGACTGCTGCCGGGAAGGACACCTGCAGTCCCAGCGTATTGGCCGCTGCCAGCGTCATGATCGTGATGGTGATGGCCGCACCGTCCATATTGATGGTGGCGCCAAGCGGAATCGAGATGGAGTACATCTCCGGATCCAGTCCCATCTCCTCACACAGCCGCATATTTACGGGAATATTGGCCGCAGAGCTGCGGGTAAAGAAAGCGGTCAGACCGGATTCCTTCAGGCACCGCAGTACCAGCGGATAGGGATTGCAGTGCAGGAAAATAGCCGCCACGATGGGGGAAACCACCAGAGACATGATCAGCATGGTACCCACCAGCAGCAGGAGCAGCTTTCCGTACTGGGTAAAGATGGAAAGGCCGTTTTCTGTCACATTGCCGTAAACCAGACCCATGATGCCGAAAGGAGCCAGATTGATGATCCAGCGCACCAGCTGGGACACTGCCTCCGAAGTATTGGAAAGGAATTCCTTGGTATGTGCGGAGGCGATATTCTTCATGGCAAGGCCGAAGAGACATGCCCAGAACAGGATACAGATATAGTTGCCCTCCATCAGAGCGCTGATGGGATTGGAGACAAAATTTGTCAGCAAAGTCTGCAGCACGCTCTGCAGGCTCTGCGGCACGGTATCACTCTCGGCAGCCGCTGCCAGCACCAGATTCTGAGGAAACAGAAAACTGGTCAGAGAAGCCAGAAAAGCTGCCAGGAATGTGGTCAGCATATACAGAAAGATCACAGTGCCGAAACGTCTGTCCAGCTTGGCACTGCCCTGCGCCAGCGCGCTGGCGACAATGACAAAGACCAGCACCGGCGCAATGCTCTTTAATGCCCCTACAAAGAGGTCTCCAAAGATAGAGATCCAGGATGCGTGGGGGAAAGCCAATGCCAGCAGGACACCGATCACCAGACCGCAGGCAATACGCAGGATCAGGCTGAGACTGTTGTACTTTGCAACTACTTTCTTAACAAAATTCATATAGAAAAAACCTCATTTCCGGGCAGGCACGGATGAACAGCGCTGCCCTGTGTATATTTCTGTTATTTTAACATGTATGTCACAGTATTGTATACTAATATGCCGTTTGCATCTTCCGCCGGATTCCATAACATGCCATATCTTACCGCACAGACGAACGAGAGCCGGCCATTCGGCGGGATATTATATTTCACAAGCCAGCCGGTCGAGGAAGCGGGTGGCGGATGATGTCCGGCGCAGGGGCATTGCGACGCCTCGGCACTTAGCCAGCGTCTTTTGCTGGCTTATGTGCCGCTAGGCACGAGCACTTGAGCCGAGAGGCGTCCCCAAGCGGACATCGCCGACAGGACCCGCTTCCTCGGCCGGCGTCCGGGTGGCAATAACATAGACTCCCAGTAAACTGCCCAACACGAAACCTCTTTGCACATTCCTCGACAAAATGCTATACTCTTTGCGTGGTCTGCTGTCAGAAAACAGCAGAAATATCTTCTTTATTTCCCACAGAATCATACTATCATATGGAGGTTACAGAAATGGCAAACAGAATCGTACTCAACACCGTTTCCTACCACGGAAAAGGCGCCATCCAGGAGATCCCGGGCATCGCACAGAGAGAGGGTTTTAAGAAAGTCTTCTTATGTTCCGATCCGGATCTGGTTAAGTTTGGTGTTACCGGCAGAGTCTCTGCTCTGTTAGAGGAAGCAGGTATCCCTTATACCTTATATTCCGATATCAAACCCAATCCCACCATCGCCAATGTGCAGACCGGCGTACAGGCCTTCAAGGACGCAGGCGCTGATTCCATCATCGCTGTAGGCGGCGGCTCCTCCATGGATACCGCAAAGGCCATCGGCATCATCATCAACAATCCGGAATTCGAGGATGTGCGTTCCCTCGAGGGCGTCGCTCCCACCAAGAATCATGCCGTAACCACCATCGCTGTTCCCACCACTGCAGGTACCGCTGCAGAGGTTACCATCAACTATGTCATCACCGATCCTGAGAAGGTCCGCAAGTTCGTCTGCGTAGATGAGCACGATATCCCTGCTTATGCCGTGATCGACCCCGAGATGATGTCCTCCATGCCCAAGGGACTGACCGCTTCCACCGGTATGGATGCGCTGACCCACGCCATCGAGGGTTATACCACCAAGGCTGCCTGGGAGCTCACCGACATGTTCCACTATGAGGCCATCAAGCTCATCTCCGAGAACCTCCGCGCTGCTGTCAACAACGAGCCTGCAGGCCGCGAGGGCATGGCACTGGGCCAGTATATCGCCGGCATGGGCTTCTCCAATGTAGGCCTGGGCATCGACCACGCTATGGCACATACCCTTTCTGCTCACTATGACACCCCTCACGGTGTAGCCTGCGCTATGTTCCTTCCCATCTCCATGGAGTTCAATAAGGAGTACACCGGCGAGCGTCTTCGCGAGGTGGCAAGAGCCATGGGTGTACAGGGCGTAGACAGCATGAGCCAGGAAGAGTACCGTCAGGCTGCTATCGATGCAGTCAAGAAGCTCTCCAAGGACGTAGGCATCCCGGAGACCCTGGACAAGATCAAGGAAGAGGATCTGGAGCAGCTGGCTGAGGATGCACTCAACGATGCATGCTATCCCGGCAACCCCAGAGAGGCTACCAAGGAGCAGGTGATCGAGATGTTCCGTATGCTGATGGTGAAGTGATCACCGCAGCCTGTATATTCATTCTGCGATAATATTAACGGACCGCGAAGGAATCAATCCTTTGCGGTCCGTTTTATTTCTCCGGTTCTTCCTTCCGCGCCCCGATCTCTTTCCGGTATTCCCTGGGCGTCATGCCGTACTTTTTCCGGAATATCCGATAGAAATAGCTGAAGTTATTATAGCCCACGTCTGCAGAGATATCCGTGATGGGCAGGCCGGTGGTCTCCAGCAGAAAAGCTGCCAGATTCAGCCGCTTTTCCTGTACCAGCTCGGTATAGGTCTGCCCGGTCCTGCGCTTTATGATCCGGGAGAGGGTATACAGATCGATGGAAAGCTGACCGCACAGATCCGAGAGTTCTCCCTCCCGGTAATGATCCTCGATGTGCCCTAAGACCTTCATCATCACCTCGTCCTCGAAGCGGTCTCCGCCGATGGTCAGCTGGTCTGTGTGCTGCAGCAGATGGAGAAAAAGCAGTCCCACTGTGGTCTGATTCAGCTGGCTGGCATTGGGCGTCTCCTTTAGGAGCGCATAGATGAGGTTCTCAACGAGATTCTGGATCGGCAGGGCATCTGCCACCTCGAAATGCAGGTAATCCACGTGACCGGAGGTACTCTTCAGGCAGTCCACCAGAAAATCCCTGACCATGGAATTCGCACCCTTTAACATCATCAGCGCCGTGTCAAAGAATTCCGGCAGGATCATAAAGTTCACCGCAATATCCTTCTCCCCGGCGGGGTCGATCTCCTGGGTCGCATGCTGATTCATCAGTAGAAGCTCTCCCTGCCGCAGGATCACCTCGTTGCCGTTGACGATGTGCCGGGTCTGCCCGGAGACCATATAGACCATCTCCACGTAATTGTGGGTATGGCGGGGAAAATGAGCGAATCGGGTATGGGGCCGCAGGTCGATGAGCTTTCCCTGCTCGAGCAGAAGCCCCGCATCCACCACGGAAGAATTGGCCGCGGAATAGATGGTGGTATCGATGGTGCCCGTATGTTCCAGGATATACGCCTCCTCCGGTGTGATCCGGATCAGCTCTTCGTAGATTTCTCTGTTCATCTTTCCTCTTTATGCCACTGCGTTGCAGTGGCAGCACGAGGAGAATTTCGCGTAGGCGAATTCTCCGATGGGATTACGATTGTTAAAAATAGTCAAAACCAGACTTCCCAAATTGGATATTTCTCCTAATCATTATAGTTCATCATGCAAATGAGGTCAATGAATTTGCCAACAGCGTGCTGTTTATATACAAATAAAGTCATACAATAGAAGTAAATATATGGCAGTAGTCCGCCCGGAGCACATA
>CAVKQI010000070.1:0-12963 GCA_963658405.1 bacterium
CCCGCTGATGCGGGTCTGCTCAGATAGGCGGGCCTATCTGCCGCGCTCTGAAAGCGCGGCAGATACCATCCGCTGGCAAGATGCGAACCTAACCAAAATTGGTGCGCACTGCAAGGATGCCGTCCATTCTGCGTCGGCTTGCGGCATTCGTTTATGACAAGCTCAATATTACAGTGTGAATTGGCTTTACCGTTTATCCTTAATCATATCCAGCAGCTCCTGCGGCAGTTTTACTTCCTGCGGCGGCGAGAAGAGGTTCTTCAGGATCCACAGCAGGAAGAGAAAGGTGAGCACCGGAATGACACAGGTGGTGATCAGCAGGATGGCGATGCTGTTCATGAATTTCTGCAGGGCTGTCTTGCAGTAGTCTGCCAGGTCTTTGACGCCTTCGATGGCGGAGGAGATGGCGCCTGTCACGCGCTCTAAGACGGAGGCATCGTCATCGCCGGCGGTTACCTTGTCGGTGATGGTGGAGGTGGCATCTCCGGTTTCCGTGACGGTCTGCTGTACATATTCCTGATACTGGGCGCCCACGGTATCGGCCAGATGGGTGCCGCAGGGCACGGCCAGCACGGCGGCCAGGCACAGGATCAGGAGTTTTCTCGCGAGATTCTGCAGATGAGCAGACAGGGAAGAGAGGCGCTGCAGTCCAGGATGGCGACGGCAGAGGCCGATCTCCCTGCAAAGCAAGAGGAGTCCTGCCAGCATCCACAGGATACAGGCGGCGGGAAGGAGCCATCGGAAGACCAGGGCGACGCCGGAGGTGACCAGGAGTTTTTCCAGAAAGAGGGCAGCCAGGATCAGGATGAAATACTTGTCCAGCTCGGTCAAAGCATCCGCCAGAGAGGTGCCGATGTCATCCGGCAGGAAGGTGATGGCCACGGACAGGCCGAGCGCTGCGGCGGTAAAATCTGTGACGGTCTGCTTGCTCTCCTCCAGACTGTCTACGGATGAGGTGATAAAAGCAGATTCCGGCACTGCTTTTCCCAGCACGGAGACGGAGAGAAGAAGTACGAGAAAGGGAAGGACAAAGTGCAGCAGGCTGAGTCGCAGGGCAGGGGAATGTAAGAGTTTCATGCCGGTCTCCTTTCGAAGGAAGAAAACTTGTATCTGTTCAGCTCGAATCTCGATTTTCCTTCGGAAAACCTCGATTCGGCTGGCCAGAGGCCCTCCGGGCCTTGGCCGCCTGCTATACTTCAGCGTGGATTTGCCTGCAAGCAGTCAATTCACGTTACAGTATAGCATGTGCTGTTCCTTTCAAAAAAACATATCTGTTCAGCCCGCATCTCGATTTTCCTTCGGAAAACCTCGATTCGGGTGGCCAGAGGCCCTCCGGGCCTTGGCCGCCTGCTGATTTCCAACGTGAAATTGCCTGCAAGCAGTCAATTCACGTTGAAAATCAGCAGGTGCTGAACAGATTAAAAATCATTGGTAGCCAGGATGGTGGGATCCGGGGCACAGGTGATCTTGTCCGGATGTTCGTTCAGGTAGGCACTCCAGAATCCAAAGCTGCTCTCGGTAAAGATGTTGTGATGGCAGGCGGCCATCAGCTGCATATCCCGAAAGCTGTCGGTGCCTTTGTTCCAGTCCACGAAACGCACTTCGTCTTTCTTAAAATCAAGGCCAAAGACAGAGTCGTTTTCCTGGCACCAGCCCACACTCTTTTCATCGGTAAAGAAGTAAAAGACCGGGTCCGCAGTATGCTGTCTGATATAGCGGACGGCCCGGCGAAAATACCCGTAGCGGTAGCAATAGCCGTTGACAAAGAGCATATCGCTGCGGCGGGCATGGATGGCCACGGCATTGCAGCTTTGTATTTCCTCCATGGCGCGGCTGTTTTTTTCATCGGTGATGGCAGGGAAATGAAAGGCCTCCCGGATTTGACTGTCGATGCGTTCTATGTCAAAGCCCTTTCGGCAGAAAGCCAGGGAGTGACCGATCAGAACGTCCTCGGGATAGGTCTGAAAGGGGTCAAACTTGGCATTCTCCTTTGCCACCAGCTGATCAGTGAGTGCATGGCGCAGGGTGCGCTTGATATGGTAGCCCGGCATGGTCCGGAAAAAGGCAGTCAGGGCGCGGCGGGGCGCAGAGCCGTCGGAGTTGACACCGATCTTGTCTGTCTCTGCCTGGGAGGCAAAATAGTTTCGGATGGGATAGCCGACGGACTGCAGGGCCTCACAGGTGGGGGCAGCATAGTCCCAGCCCTTCTCCCAGAAACGGCTTTCGTCTATATGATCAATTACTTTCTGGTAGTCGCCGGGCGTCAGCAGATCCCGGAAACGGGGCGCGCGGATGCCGAAGATCTTTTCCAGCTCATAGCCGTTCCATTTGGAAAACATGCCGGGGCGATCATCCGGCAGATCATAGAGAAAATCCTCCAGATAGAGGTCTCCCTGGGGATTGCTCTGCCGGATCGCCAGATATTCCGCATAATCCAGCATTTGGTTGCCAAGTCCCGAGTCAACATGAATAAGACGCATAATATACTCCATTCCGTAGGCGTCCGCGCCGGAGGAATCGCAAAGCAAATTTCAGATTTACTGAAGCGAATCTTTGATTCGGTTTGCGTTCTGCGCTATTTGTGACGCCTGCGGCACAAATAGCTGTGCGAAAAATACGCTATCGAGCGTATTTTTCACACTATACTCCATTCCGTAGGCTAAACAGTTATCTCTGCTTTTTCTTTTTTCGAAGCGCATAGAGGCTCCTGTCGGCTGCGGCCGCCAGGGCACACCACAGGCCGCAGCTCACGGCGCTGCGGGCATATTCCAGTTTGGGTGTTTTGCCTGTAAACAGAGCCAGAGGCTGGTCGGTTTCCTCAAAAGAAAGAATCCTGGCATGGTCCTCTTCTTTAAGGGCAGTGAGCTCCTGTGCGCTGTAGATGCGGGGCTCTGTCTCGAATCCATCTGTGCAGTAGGCGGGCGCGATGAGGACAGCCTGCGGTCTTGGAGCCAGGAAGAGATAGCAGACGATGCCGAGGATGGCAGCCAGGCAGCAGAGCTGCCACAGAGGCAGTTTTGACAGATAAGTCTGCGCCGTTTCCTTTGTCTTGCCGGTATCTTCAGGATTAGCTGCCGCTTTTACGGTGCGGCTGTCTGCTGCCTTTGCATTCTTTGTCTGCTGAAGGAAGTCAGGAAGGGGGAAAGTGAGCCTTTGATCTGCCTTATCCGTCAGCAGACAGAATACGGTATCCTTCTGCCAGAAGGCAGGCAGGCGCTCTGACCATTTTTCCAGGCAGTGATAAAGCCAGCAGCCCAGAAAAAGCATGGTGATATTCTTAAAAGAAGTATTAAATAAAAAGGGCTCTGAGACACCGGCCAGGGAAAAGCTTAACAGGATGGAAAGCTCCCTGTATCTGCCCCGGCGCAGCGCATTCATGATCAGCGTCTGATAGCCGATGCACAGAAGCACGAAAAAGAATACTCCCAGGTGCACAAAGAGATAGGTATAGGAGCAGTCGATGGAGCGGGTGGCATCCGGTGTGGTCAGGAGGCGATGCCCCAGCAGGCTGATCGGTTCTGTGGTGAGGAAGTAGTTGGACAGGACAAAGCGATGGTGCACGAGCTTGTCCGCCAGCTCGTAGAGACGACCCTTAAACAGCACAGGGCCGGCTACGGAAAAGAGCACGCAGACGGGGAAAAGCAGCAGGGCCAGAACGTCGACGAGGCGGCCGGCGGCTTTTGCCAGGGTGTTTTCGGTATTTCCGGTATTTTCGTTTTCGGTATTTCCGGCAGCTTTCCGGTCCTGGCATTTCCCGGCATCATGCATGGTGCGGGAGAGAAAGACGAGATTGCAGGCCAGGTAAAAGGTACATACCAGAAATCCGGTATAACTCAGGGAATAGAAGAGTATGTAGAGATTGCCCAGCATGAACAGGCCGCAGGTGCCCCAGAGCTGCCGTTTTGTCCGAAGGGGCAGGAGGTAGAGCCAGAGGGCAGTGAGGAGCAGCCAGGTGATATGCAGCACATTGGGATGCGTATAGCCGAAGGACCAGCGCACCGCAAAGCCCAGGGCACCCTTGTCGTGGACATACCACAGATCCTCGATGATGCCAGCCTGGGTCAGGGCCATCATCATAAAGAAGCAGGCGGTCAAAAGAGCGGCGCCCACGCGGAAGATACGTTTTAAAGAAACATCTTTAAGTCCCAGCGCCATGGCACTGCAGAATACGATGCCCCGCTCACCGGTCCTTAAGTAGACCACAGCGGTCAATGCCAGAAGCAGGAAGACGATCAGAAGCTCCAGCCGGTCATAGCGGGTGAAAACCATCTTAAGCAGAAAGAAAAACATGCCGCCGGCCAGCAGCAGATCATAGACAAGGGCGCCCTCCGAGAGCCCCAGTCCCTTGGCGGTGAGCATCATGCCGAAAAAGAGAAGATAGCAGAGCTCGGAAAAGGTGAGCACGGACGTATTGCATGTGCCGTTGCCGGCAGAAACCGGCATTTCCGGTCTGTTATTTATTTTTGTATGAAGAAGGGACATCATCCTGTAATCTCCTGTTGATAAAAGTGATTTTGAAAGCCGTCCTGCCCTATCCTGCAGCAGGAAACGCGAGCTGCGCACAGCGGTGGTGCAAAGGCCGGCCGCGGCGCGAAATAACTTTGCCACATTTCGCAATGCGTGTTATCCTGTTCATAGTAACATCAAACGAAGTAAGGGTCAAAACGGGAAAAGGAAAATAACAGCACAGTATGGAAAACACAGAAGAAAAAACAGAGGAAAATAAAAGCGCCGAGCAGGCCGGAGAGACGCAGGAGTCCGTCATCCTCCTTCGGCCGGGTACCATGATCTTCCGGGGGATCGCGGGCGCCTATCTGATCTATCTTGCCTATAATCTGCTGAAGGGCTTTACCGCGGCAGTAGGAGCAGAGCGCTGGATGATCGTCATCGCCGCCGTGATCTTTCTGGCGGTGGCGCTCTGGCTGCTGATCACCACCGGCAAGAAGTTCCTGTACGGGGAGTACAAAGGCGGCGCGAGAGATCCGCAGGCCGGAGAGAAGTAGATAAATACATATTTACAAAGAAAATGGATATAAGGAGATAACTGACAACATGAGCAATGCAAAAATCATTTTAACAGGAGACCGTCCCACGGGACGTCTTCACATCGGTCACTACGTAGGCTCTCTGCGGCGTCGTGTGGAGCTGCAGAATTCCGGCGAGTTCGATGAGATCTATATCATGATCGCTGACGCGCAGGCCCTGACCGACAATGCAGAGAACCCGGAAAAGGTCAGAGAAAATGTGATCGAGGTGGCGCTGGATTATCTGGCTGTGGGCCTTGATCCGGCTAAATCCACCCTGTTCATTCAGTCACAGATTCCGCAGCTGTGCGAGCTGACCTTCTATTATATGGACCTGGTGACGGTGGCCAGACTGCAGCGCAATCCCACAGTCAAAAATGAGATCATTCAGCGAAACTTTGAGGCCAGCATTCCGGTGGGCTTTTTCACCTATCCCATCAGCCAGGCGGCAGATATCACCGCTTTCAAGGCGACCACGGTTCCCGTAGGCGAGGACCAGGAGCCCATGATCGAGCAGGCCAGAGAGATCGTCCGCAAGTTCAATTCCGTTTACGGCGAGGCACTGGTAGAACCCAAGATCCTGCTGCCGGAGAATGAAGCCTGCCTGCGCCTGCCCGGCACAGACGGCCATGCCAAGATGAGCAAATCCCTGGGCAATTGTATCTATCTCTCCGATGAGCCGGATGTGATCAAAAAGAAGATCATGAGCATGTATACAGATCCGGATCATATCCGTGTGGAGGACCCGGGCAAGCTGGAGGGCAATACGGTCTTTACCTATCTGGATGCCTTCTGCAAAGATGAGCATTTTGAGCGTTACCTGCCGGATTATGCAAACCTGGACGAGCTGAAAGCCCACTACCAGAGAGGTGGTCTGGGCGATGTCAAGGTAAAGAAATTCCTTAACAACGTCATGCAGGAGACCCTGGAGCCCATTCGCCTTCGCCGTCAGGAGTACCAGAAGGACATCGGTTATGTCTATGAGGTACTGAAAAAGGGCAGCGAAGTGGCAGAGGCCAAGGCGGCACAGACACTGGCAGAGGTGAAGACGGCCATGCGCATCAATTACTTTGATGATCAGGAGCTCATCGATTCCCAGATCAGAAAGTACAGTGGACAGTAATTTTTAAACAAGCAACATTTTACCATATAAAATAACACATGCCCATTTTTATCTGCGCGGATTTATAGTATATTAGCGCTGCAGGGGTTACAAAATACTGCAGCGTCGGGCAACGATAAGCCATATATGCGGCGGCTTTTTCTGCACATAATAACGTAAACATTTCACAAGGAGGGGTTCACGATGACTTATGAAGAGGCTTGTAAGAAACTGGAAGAGTACGGACAGCAGCATGTCATGAAGTATTATGATACGCTGACCCAGGAAGAGAAGGATGCGCTGCTGGCGCAGATCGAGAGTACCGATTTTTCCATGCTGCATTTTGC
Source organism: bacterium (assembly GCA_963658405.1). Lineage (GTDB taxonomy): Bacteria > Bacillota > Clostridia > Lachnospirales > Lachnospiraceae > CAG-791. The sequence continues at coordinate 6,474 of CAVKQI010000070.1, forward strand.
CAAGGACAGGGAAGAGCTTCCTGCACGGGGCAAGATCGAGCCTTTGGGTGCCATGGAGCTCTCCGAGGTAGAGGAGCACAGGGCGGAGTTTAAGGAGATCGGCCTGCAGGCCATCCGGGACGGCAAGGTAGGCGCTGTGCTGCTGGCCGGCGGCATGGGCACGCGTCTTGGCAGCTCCGACCCCAAGTGCATGTATGATATCGGCCTGACAAAGCATGTCTATATCATGCAGCGCCAGATAGAGAACCTGATGGAAGTGGTCAAGGAAGCAGGACGCACTGTGCCGCTTTTCATCATGACCAGCGAAAAGAACAACGATGCCACCATCCGCTTCATGAAGGAGCAGAACAATTTCGGCTATGATCCGGAACTGATCTTCTACTTCATTCAGGATATGGCACCTGCCACGGATTATGACGGCAAGGTATATATGGAAGCAAAGAACCGCATCGCCACCTCCCCGAACGGCAACGGCGGCTGGTTCGTCTCCATGGCAAAGTGCGGCCTTCTGGAAAAGGTGCATGAGCTGGGCCTCGAGTGGCTCAATGCCTATGCGGTAGACAACGTGCTGCAGCGTATCGCAGATCCTGTCTTCGTAGGTGCGACCATCGCCAGAAACTGTGCCTGCGGCGCCAAGGTAGTGCGCAAGGTGGCCAAGGATGAGAAAGTAGGCGCTATGTGCCTGGAGGACGGCCGTCCTTCTATCGTAGAGTACTACGACATGACCCCCGAGCTGATGGATGCCAAGAATGAAAAGGGCGATCCGGCTTACAACTTCGGCGTTATCATGAACTACCTGTTCCGCGAGAAGGATCTGGAGCGGATCATGAATGACAATCTGCCTCTGCATATCGTGGAGAAGAAGATCCCCTACATCGATGCGGACGGCAATCTGGTAAAGCCTGAGTCCCCCAACGGCTATAAGTTTGAACAGCTGGTACTGGATATGATCCATGAGCTGGACAGCTGCCTGCCGGTAGAAGTCGACAGAGAGAAAGAATTTGCACCTATTAAAAACAAGACCGGCGTGGATTCCGTAGAGTCCGCACAGGCACTGTGCAAGAAGAACGGCATCGAACTGTAAGCTATCCTATCAGGCTGATGGAGGTAAACATGAAGATTTTAGTGACCGGCGGTGCCGGATTTATCGGAAGCCATACCGTGGTGGAACTGCAGAATGCAGGCTATGATGTAGTAGTAGTGGACAATCTGGTCAATGCCAGTGCAAAGGTGATCGGCCGGGTAGAGGCGATCACAGGCAAGAAGGTGCCCTTCTATGAGACGGATATCCGGGACAGAGAGGGACTGGAAAAGATCTTTGCAGCAGAAAAGCCGGATGCGGTGATCCACTTTGCAGGACTCAAGGCTGTAGGCGAGTCTGTCAGACTTCCCTGGGAGTACTACGAGAATAACATTGCCGGCACATTGACGCTGGTAGATGTGATGCGGAAGAATAACTGCAAGAATATCATCTTCTCCTCCTCCGCTACCGTATACGGCGATCCTGCCTTTGTGCCGATCACCGAGGAGTGCCCGAAGGGCACCTGCACCAACCCTTATGGCTGGACAAAGTCCATGCTGGAGCAGATCCTGACAGACATCCAGTTCGCAGATAAGGAATGGAATGTGGTGCTGCTGCGCTACTTTAATCCCATCGGTGCGCACGAGAGCGGCACCATTGGCGAGAATCCCAACGGCATACCGAACAACCTGATGCCCTATATCACCCAGGTGGCAGTAGGCAAGCTGGAGAAGCTCCATGTCTTCGGCAATGACTACGACACACCGGACGGTACCGGCGTGCGTGATTACATTCATGTAGTGGATCTGGCGCTTGGCCATGTAAAGGCACTGCAGAAGCTTGCACCCGGCAGCGGTCTGAACATCTACAATCTGGGTACCGGCGTAGGCTACAGCGTGCTGGATATCGTAAAGAACTTTGAAAAGGCCACCGGCAAAGAGATTCCCTATGTGATCGATCCCAGACGTCCCGGCGATATTGCCACCTGCTATTCCTCTGCAGAGAAGGCAAAGAAGGAACTGGGATGGACAGCACAGCGCGGCATCCTGGAAATGTGCAAAGATTCCTGGCATTGGCAGAGCACCAATCCCAACGGATACGATTCCTAAGCTATGTTCAGACTTTGGGCGAAAGAATGGAAAAAAGGCCATATGATCCGGGATGTAGTGATCGAACGGCCGGAAGAGGATACACGCACCCACAAGGTATTCCATGCACTGGAGGCAGCCTGCATGGAACTGGATCTGGCACAGCCCATCTGGCTGAAGTCATCGATCCGGGAATTCCAGAGTCGCTCCAGGTGCCGTTTTACGCAGGACGCCTTTGTGGAGGCTATTGACTTCGATTATCTGGAGATACAGATCATAGAAGAGGACTGATTCGCCGCGGACTTCCTTTTGCGAATGACCTTTGGGCAGCAGGGATAAAGGGACAAACGGCAGTATAATAAGGTAAAAAAGAAAAGGCATTCGGGAGACTGCAAAGACAGTCCCGGATGCCTTTTTGTATGCTGCCGGTCGTTAATCCGGCAGGTGCCGACGGCCAAGCAGCGCACATTTGGAGACAATATATGATCAGGTGGATCTTATTCGGCCTTGGACAACCTGAAAGGAGGATAAAACGGCGGTTATATTTTTATTAAGAATATATAACATATCTGGTACAGCCTTCCGGAAAGTGCTACAGTGATGCCGTGAGAACAGAGAGCTCTTAGAGAGGTCAGTGTGAAAAATCTGCTTGATAGCAGATTTTTCGCACGGCAGTTTGTCTCTCTGAGACAAACTGCATGATGGCAGACGAGAATTGGAGATTCTCGTCGCCTCTTCGCAGCATAGCTGCTCAGAAATGAGGAAATTATGACAAAAGCAGATTTGCTGCTGTTGATACAACAGTTGACAAGTTTAGATTTCTGGGAAAAGGCGCTGGATTCCTTTCAGGCATTGGGGCCGGTGGTGCCTGTAGTGCTGGCGGCGCTGGAATCCATTATACCGCCGCTGCCGTTGGTGGCTATTGTGACGCTGAATATCGCAGGGCACGGCGCGATCCTTGGCTTTCTGTACAGCTGGATCGGCACATGCCTTGGGTGTACCATCATGTTTTTCTTTTACAGAAAGATATTCAGCAAGCTGGTGGGTAATCTGGCAAAACGTCATGAAAAGATCCGAAAGGCCCAGGACTGGGTGGCCGGCATACGCCCCTCCACACTGTTTTTACTGGCTATTTTGCCCTTTACGCCTTCCTCTTTTCTGAATTTTGCCTTCGGCGTCTCTAACTGCAGCGCCGGCGTTTATCTGCGGACCATGTATATTGCCAAGCTGATCATGATCGGTGCGCTGGCTGCGTTCGGGCAGAGTATGGTGAATGCCCTGCACCAGCCTGTGTATATCATTCTTTCTGTAGTACTGATCGGCGGACTGTATATTCTTTCCCTGAAGGTGACGAAGAGAAGCCATGTCAACGAAGTGTGACCGGTATAGGACATTTCCTGCAAACACCATATGCGATGCAGGCAGCTGCAGTCGTGACTACATAAGAGAATTTGCCCTTGCCGTGACCGCTTGCGCTGCAGTAATACATAAACACAAAGATAACCTGTACATAATTTACAGACAATTAAACACAATTGTGGGGTAAAGTTCGACTTAAAAAAATTGAGTGAAAGGAATTGACACCGGCAGGGGCTTATAGTATATTAATACATGTCCTTGAGAGACAGCCAGTCACGAGAGGAAAGAATAAATGCGATAGTAGCTTAGTTGGTAAAGCGCCACCTTGCCAAGGTGGAGACCGCGAGTTCGAGCCTCGTCTGTCGCTCTGAGTCCTGAGAATATTTTCTCAGGACTTTTTGTTATAGAAATAAACTGCAGCGACAGAAAGAGGTAGGCATGGACAGAAAAGAATTATTTCCCTTCAGCGCACTGCTTGGCCGTATGAAATATATTGATCGATGGAGTCTCATGCATAACAGCCGCAGAGAGAGTCTGAGTGAGCATACGGCGGACACAGCCCTGCTAGCACACACGCTTTGCCTGATCGGCAAGGAATATACAGGGACCGGAGAGGAGCTGCGCCCGGAGATCGTGGCGACGGCAGCGCTTTATCATGATGCCTCTGAGATCCTGACGGGGGATATGCCGACCCCTGTGAAATACAAAAATGAGACACTCCGGGCTGCCTATAAGAATCTGGAGCACGAGAGCGCCTGCGCCATGGCCGGCCTGCAGCCGGAAAAAATGCAGGAGGAGATACGGGGATACCTGACGGGGGAGATCCTCGGAGAGAGAGAACGGAAGATCCTGAAGGCGGCAGACAGACTTTCCGCGATCATTAAGTGCATGGAAGAGGAAAAGGGCGGCAATACCGAATTCGAGACAGCCAGGAAACAGCAGCTGGCTGCCCTGCATGAGATGGAACTGCCGGAGGCAGAGTACTTTGTAGAACACATGCTCCCCTGCTTCTCCCAGAATCTGGACGAACTGACCCATGGGAGGCTCTGAGAAAAGAGGACACTGCAGCGCCTGAATGTCAGGCGGCAGCGGAATCTAATATAGATGGGTGTCCGTGAGGCGGAAAGAGGCAGAAAACGTCCTGCATATCGCTGCGGCGTGAAGTGTTTTTTGACAGCTCTGCGTTTAAATGTTAAAAATAAAGTGCAGTAGGTGCTTTCTGATTATCATATCTGAGAGACAGCATCGGAAAGGAGTCTGAACAGCATGGGAAGATTTGTGAATCCGGACAGCAGTGCATTTCAGGCTGCTCTTAATTCCAGAATCTATGTGGATAAGACCGGGCTGATTGAATACACAAACAGTGTCCTCGGCACGACGAATGCCTATATCTGCAACAGCAGACCGCGCCGATTCGGAAAGTCCTATGCTGCCAACATGCTGGCAGCCTATTACAGCAAGGGCGCCGATTCCGGACAGATGTTTTCAGGGCTGAAGATAAGCGAATATGCGGACTTCGGAAAGCATCTGAATCAGTATGATGTCATTCACATTGACATTCAATGGTTTCTGGCCAACTGTGACGATGCGGACAAAGTGGTGCTGTTTATAACCAGAAGTGTCCTGGATGAGCTGCGTGCTATTTATCCGGAGGCATTGCCTCGGGAGGTAGAGACCATCCCGGATGCCCTTTCCCGCGTGAAGGATCGTACCGGACAGAAATTCGTTGTGATCATAGATGAATGGGATGTCATCATTCGAGATGACACGATAACAGGACCTACCCAGGATGAATACCTTAATTTTTTAAGAGGAATGTTCAAGGGCGTAGAGCCGACAAAATATATTCAGCTGGCATATCTTACAGGGATTCTGCCGATCAAGAAGGAAAAGGCACAGTCTGCAGTTAATAACCTGGATGAATTTACAATGCTGCAGGCTGACGAGCTGGCACCATATATTGGTTTTACAGAGGAGGAAGTAAAGGACCTGTGCCAAAAGTACAGCAGGGACTTTGATAGAGTAAAAAAATGGTACGATGGGTATCTGCTCAACGGATACCAGGTATACAATCCGAAGGCAGTCGTGAGCGTTATGACAAAGGGCAGGTTCAGAAGCTACTGGTCTGAAACTGGCTCCTATGAAGTAGTGGTGCCGCTCATCTGCATGAATTATGACGGATTAAAGAGTGCGATTATAGAGATGCTCTCCGGCTCGGAAGTAAAAGTGGATACAGCCACCTTCAAAAATGACCCTACCAGAATACAGAACCGGGACGACGTGCTCACTTACCTGATCCATCTGGGCTACCTGGGATATAATGAAGACAGTGAGACGGCATTTGTACCGAACGAGGAGATCAGGCAGGAGCTGATTACGGCTGTCAGGAGCAGCAAGTGGGATGAAATGATCGCGTTCTGGCAGGAATCAGGAAATCTGCTTACGGCGACGCTGGCGATGGATGAAAAACAGGTTGCATCCGCAATTGACAGGATCCATTCGGCATATACTTCTGCAATTCGCTATAACGATGAGAATTCTCTGAGCAGTACGATAACGGTAGCCTATCTGGGAGCCATGCAGTACTACTTTAAGCCGGTGAGGGAATTGCCGACCGGCCTTGGGTTTGCAGATTTTGTGTTTGTCCCGAAACCGGAGTATAAGGGTACCTATCCGGCTCTCGTAGTGGAACTGAAATGGAACAAAAATGCACAGACTGCGCTGCAGCAGATCAAAGAGAAGAGATATCCGGAATCTATTGTGCAATATACAGGCGATATTCTCCTGGTGGGGATCAATTATGATAAAACCAGCAAGGAGCATCAGTGCTCCATTGAAAAGTACGAGAAAAATATGCCTTGACACATCGGGAGATAGCGTATAAAATTATAAAAGTTGCGAGAGAAATTGTCACTCGCACCGCCATAGAGCCCGCAAGGGTTTCGGACCTTTAGCTCAGTTGGTTAGAGCAACCGGCTCATAACCGGTCGGTCCTGGGTTCGAGTCCCCGAAGGTCCATTGT
>CAVKQI010000071.1:0-12555 GCA_963658405.1 bacterium
CTCTGTCTCTACCTGCTTTTCTTCGTAGCAGGCATCGGTGTGATGGTGCTCCTTCTCGGTGGGGATCTCCTGGGCCTCTAACTCGGCGATCTGCTTATTGATCTCTGCATTGTGAGCGGCATTGTCTGTACTGCTCTGGCTGCTGTCGCCGGAGGTATTGCTGCTCTGGTCAGATGCAGTATTATTCTGACTGCTCTGGTCGGTGGTGCTCTGCGCAGCGGCACTGTTATTCTGCTCTGCAGAGGTATTCGCCCGGCTGCTGTCTGCTTTTGCCGCCTCTTCAGAGGTCGCGGCGGACTTGCCTGCTGCAGCATCTGCTGCTGCGGCAGCCTCGGGATCGATGATCTGTCCCTCTGTATAGCCGCAGATCAGGTCTGCGTCATTTACTTCATAGCAGCCTTCCTTTAAGGAATGCTCGTGCTCCTCTTTGCCGCACACGTACTCCGCGTCGCCGGATAAAGCCACGCCGGTGCCGTGGAGCTGCCAGTTTACTACCAGTATGGTGATCAGGGCAAGGACACCTACCACCGAAGCGTAGCGGCAGCCGCGCTTGTGTTCCTTTTGAAATCTATGAAGATACTCCTGCAGTGTATTTTTCATAACATCACCCCATTAATCCTCGGAATCATGGTTAACGTTAACATTTGCTCTGGCGACCGCCTCTTTGACGGCCTGCTCTGCTTCCTTCGTGATCCTCTCTGCCTCGAGCCTGGCCTCTTCGATGATCTGATCAGCCTGCTCGTCCGCCTTTTCCCGGATCTCTCTGGAATAATCCTCCTGCTCCGGTATGGCCGCTCTGATATCCTTCATATATGCCTCGGCCGCAGCCTCCGCACCGTCATAGACACCGTGGAGCTTCATACAGGCCTCTGCGATGGAATCCGCTTCCCGCACGGTGGCCCGCCGCCGTTCCAGCTCTTTCTTCAGCGCCTCATTATCCTTTCGGTGCTGCTGCTGACTGATCTTTAATGCGTAGATGATCTCGATCAGTTCCGCCCGGCTCAGTTTCTGCAATTCTTTTTCAGCCACGGGCACTCACCTCCGTCCTTGTATTCTGTCTCGTTACTCCTTATCCTGCGTAAGCCATGCCGCATCCTTCAGTACGCAGCGCACGGCGCATCTGGTCCTGCCGCCGGCATTACAGGTAAAGAGTGTCATGTCCCAGTCGTCACTTTCGGTGACGGTGGTCATCTCTTCGATCTGGGTGGGCTCCAATGTCTCCACACCGGAGACTTCGTAGATCCACACCTCTCCGTCCATATCGGTAAAATCGACTTCATCCCCTTCTGTAAGCTGCTTGATGGGGCTAAAGTGTCTCGCGTAATTATGGCCTGCGATCACCAGATCTCCGGTAAAAACAGAGCCGCTGTAGCGTCCGGGGGCGATCTTTAATCCCTCGTAGCTCCACTTAGACATCACCGGCAGCTCCAGATCCAGGGAGGGTACGGAAACATAACCGATGTAATCGTATCCGTCTATATTGACGACCGTCATCTCCCGGTCCTGATCCTGCGGCGCCTCGGCTGCCGGATCCTCGGGCTCCTTGTCTGCCAGCTCGGTCATCACCTGGGCGGATGCCTCTTCGGCCCGCTTCGCATCCCATTGGTTATAAAGGAAAAGTCCTAAGGAGGATGCCACCAGCAGGACGCCGAGTATCATAAAGGCCAGGCCGATCCGGGCTTTCATCGTATGCTTTCTTTTCTTTCTAACTGTCATTCTGCTATTTTGCTGTTATTTCGTTTTGTCGCTGTTATCTCGTTAATCTGCTGTCGTTTTGATCTTTAAATCTCTTCCTGCCTGTCTAATGTCTCTTCTTTCTGCGGCTTCTGGCCAGGAGGCCGAGGAGCAGGAGCAGCAGAAGGGGCACTGCGATAAAGGGTACGATGACGATGGGTTCGATCTGGTAGGCCTCTGCCGTCACGTTGATATGCGGGGTATCCGCTGTAGCGATGCGATGTCCCCGCACCAGCAGGCGGTGGGTATTGATGCCGTAGGGGGTGCAGGTCAGCAATGTGCAGTAATCCTTTCCCTCCTCTATCGCCAGATCCTCGGTATTTTCCGGCAGAACGATGGAAATCTGATCCACCTCATAGGTCAGCTCCCGGTTTAGGACCGTGATGGTAAAGGTATCTCCCTCCTGGAGCTGATCTAAGTTTGTAAAAAGCTTGGCACTGGGGAGTCCCCTGTGGGCGGAGATCACCGCGTGAGTGCTCTCACCGCCTACCGGCAGACTGGAGCCCGGCAGATGTCCTGCCGCGATCGCCAGTACCTGATCGGATATCCCGTGGTAGATAGGGAGCTGCACGCCGATCTTGTCGATGGTGACATAACCCATGATACCGGTGCCGGAGATATCCAGCGTCTGCTCATATCCTTCTACCTGCTCCGGGTCCGAGAGCGGATCATCCGCCTTGGCCAGCTTCTGATTGTACTCATCCGCTGCGACAAAGTAGGCATCGTACTCCTCCTCTGTCATGTTTTCCGTGGTCTCCCGGTAACCGGCCACTGCTCTGGTCTGGTTCCTCTGATTCACCAGATCGCTGACGGTGGGATATAACAGCACAGACAACCCCACGAAAAAAATCACTATAAGTGCAATGGTGCTTTTATCTTTTTTCATAGGTTTCTCTCTGCTGGCATTTCCTTTTGTTGATTTATTTGTTGATTAATACGTCTGTTTCTGTCTGTTTTACTGATCGTTCCTTAAAACAGCTTTGCCGTGAGCCCTCCATAAGGAGAGCCCACGGTCAGCCTGCTGCCCGGATAGCCAGGCAGCTGCTTCTATGCTGACAAGCTGTTCCCTATCTGTTTTTGTCTTTTATTTCTGAAGATAATGCCATCTGACATTTTCTTCAGACTTATTTTTTGCCTTCTACTTCTCGGAAGACTTCATTCTCTTTCTGGTGATCAGCGCCACGGCTGCGCCTGCCACCAGCACACCGCCGATGATGTAGAAGATCGTGGTGCCGATACCGCCGGTCTCCGGAAGGGTGGTGCCGGATTTGTTGATCACGTTGGTGGTCAGACTGCCCTCACCGGTGTTAGATGTAAATGTAAGTTCAACTGCACCGGTTGTTTTTGTTCCTGAAAGAGATGTAAGCACTGTCGTTCGATCTGCTATATCAGAAGTTGTAACATGAGCAGCTGTCACATCGAATTCTACCGGATCGATAGAATTATAGTACTTCGGTGCTTCTGTCTCTGTCAGCTTATAGTGACCATCATCCAGACCCTTAAAGGTGAATACTGTCGTATTTGCTGCCGTCTCGACAACGCTGATCTCTTTCCAGTTTCCATCCTGCAGCTTCTTTTCAAGTTTGAACTTTGCACCAGCCAGCGGTTTATTATCTTTGTCTACCTTGTTGATGACTACCTTGTAGGTAAAGGCAATAACCTGATCCCAGGTCGTTTCTCCGTGCTGATCGCCGGACGGATTGTTGGAGTATTCCAGCTTGGCCTTGTTGATATTGCCCTGATTTCCCAGATTTGCCTGCTCTGTTAATTTAGAGGTGTATTCCACACAAATTTTAGAACCGGCATGTACACTGGAAATATCTTTTAAGTTATTAAAAATGACCTCGAAGGAACATCCATCAGAGCAACCAGAAGTCTTTACCTCGTACTTGCTCTTATCTGCAAGCTCTGTACCGTCTATATAAACCTTAACAGTTTCTGCACCATCGAATGCAAGTCCCTTTTCCTCCACATCATGAAATGCAAAGTAGTACTTGCTGTAGGAGCCATAATCTGTTGCCACTGTACCCTGCAGCTTAAAAGGAATGGAATCTCCAATGTCATAGTCTGCAGAATCCTGCCAGTCGGTATAAGTACCTACCGCATTTGTGGAATCATTTCTATCCTTGATTTTCTTTTCAAAACCAGGGGTGGTACTGCTCTTGGGCGCTATCGTGACAACACCTGCTGCCTTGACGACAAACTTCGTACCTGTATCACCGGTCGGAATCGTTCCGTCTTTATCCTTAATCAGATAGTAGCCTTCGGGACCGGTATAATTTCCACCATTTGTAATAGTTGCAACCGGATTGCTCAGCGATACATATTTCGTAATCACAGCCAGCTTATTTTCGTCACTTCCTGAAGCCTTTTCCAACTCTTCCAGTATTGACTCACTTACCGCTGCACCAGTCGTGTCAGTACCATTGGTGCCCCATTTGATATCTGTCATCTTTGTGGTGCCATCCGCTGCCGTCTCATACCGGCAGGTAAAGATCTGATAAACTTCGTACTGGTGCTGCGTTTTCGGTGCTGTAATGGTGCAGGTCTTCTCTGTCGTCTGTCCCGACGTAGCGCTTCCTGTAGCGACACCATCGTTGCCAGTAGTCACTGTAGTCTGGCTTGTTCCTCCAGCACTCGCATCTCCAGTCTCTGTCGCGAAGGCCGTCATCCCCATAGTCAATACCATGGCGGTACTCAGCAGCAGAGCCAGAATTTTCTTTCTCTTCTTCATCCCGTCTCCCTCTCCCGCGTCTGTCTGCGGGTCCGTTGACTTTTGTCTCATGGTTTACGATGTCTATACTTGCCCCCCCCGATTTTCTGAGGGTGAGTTCACATTCATCCATTATCGCCTCTCTGCGGTGCTGCCTTGCAGCAGCATCGTGAGGAGAATCTCTGTATTAATGGATAAAGGAAATCCTGTTTAACGGCCAGATCCGCAGGAATACCTTTCCTGTGATCTGACTCTTTTCTATGCAGCCGATGACACTGCTGCGGCTGTCGATGGAGACGCTTCGGTGGTCTCCGAGTACGAAGTAGCGGTTCTCCGGTACCTGATAGGGGAACTGGATATCACATTCTCCCAGGGCCAGGCCGTCTACATAAGGTTCCTCCAGCACGGTCCCGTTTACGCTGACCACACCGTCACTGTTGATGTCGATGATGTCGCCGGGGGTGCCGATGATGCGCTTGATCAGGAGCTTATTCTGCCAGTTAAAGCTGATCAGCTCGCCGGTCTCGAATTTATTGGTCTTTACCAGCAGGATGATGTCCTCGTCGTAGAGGGTATGCTCCATGCTGTCTCCGGATACGCGGAGCACCGGCAGGAAAAGCATGGCCAGCAGTACGGCCACGGCCGCCACCACCACCAGCGCATAAAGGGTAGTGCGGAAGGTATGCCGGTACCTTTTCCGGTAGGCCAGTCTGTCCCGCTCTGCCTCGATGGCTTCTATAGAAGGAATGCCGTCGTCCTCTTCCGCTGTACTTACTTCTGTGATCTCTTCTTCCTGCGTGCGCTCTGACGTGATGCTTTCCCACATGCCTGTCTCTGCATCCATGCTCTCTTCTGTCGTCTCTGTCCCGTCTGCTGCAGCACTGTCTGTTGTTACCTCATCGTGATCTGTCATCTCATCATCCGTTCTGCTGTATCCTGTCAACCCATGGCAGAAGCGCGGCTTCTCTTATAGATCTCACGAAGTCTCTCATTTTCTGCCTTTTGCCGATCCGGTGCTTCCTGCGGCTGCGTCGGGAGCGGTGTCTCTTCCGCCCGGCACGTATCGGTTTCCCGATGATCCTTGATATATTGGGCGATGGCCTGTTCGGCCACCAGCTGAATGCCTGCGGCATCCTGCTTTGCCTGCCAGATCATCTTCTCTGCGCGAACTTTGGCCTGCTTGACGACGGCCTCCGCATAGAGGGCGCTGTCCGCATTGGCTTCCCGCCGGATCTGTGCCTCCTGCTCTGCCTGCTCCTGAGCCTGCCGGAGCAGCTCCATGACCTTCTCCCCACAGTCTACCAATGAGCCTGCATTCTGCAGAGGAATCCGTTTCTGCTGCAGTTCCTCCTCAAGCTGCTCTCGCTCTGCCTGAAGGGCATTCTCGCTGTTTTGCAGCACGCAGATGATTCTGATGAGCTCATCCTTGCTCATTCTGCGTAAATCTTTCTGTGTCATCTTCCCAATACTCCACCCCCCTGCAGACAACTATTCAATTATCGTTATTGCAACTATAGTTATCTAAAATGTACCCCATCTGTGTCCATTCGTCAATAGCACGAAAGGACGGTCAGGCGTTAAGATTTTATGACTGATTTTATGCTCCATTTCGTCTATACACAAGGTGCCCCGGAGCCTTTTCTGTATGTGAAAGGATCCGGGGCGCTCTGGGAGAAAAAATCGTCTGATTTTTATCTGTGCATTGAACGGTTTATCATAATATTTTGTCTGTTTGCAGAGTTTGCGATGAATGACTGCGCTGGTCATATTTTATCTGCTTCCCGCAGCATTCTTTCGACATCTTCGCAGTATTATTGTAGTACGCGGATGCAGGTTGCAGATACTTTGGGTTCTGTAAAGTGACCTGCGCAGTCAGAAAGCCAGTGGCATCATAGTGAAGCACGCAAAAACGACCGCCGTTAAATCCCCACGAAAGATTTGAACGACAGTCGTTTTGGTTTTGTATTCTAAAGGCTAGCCGTCTATCGGGCAGCACCTTTTTCATCGAAATAGTAACACGCAGCAATAAATGATTCAACAAAAAAACTAAAAGGAGGCTGACCGATGCAATAATCACACTCAGTCACAAAATCTCGTATTTTTTCGAACATTTGTACTTGCCACAACAGGAAATTTCTGCTAGTCTGAAATAGCCTCGATATGAGGTAAGGTGCTACCATGAAACGGTAGGCGGCTGGCCCTTCCGAAAAGGGAGGGATTGTGAAACAAACGCGCGGATGTGGGAAACTGCAGAAGTGCGAAAGCCCTCCTGGAAAAGAAAGGAGGGATGCTGATATGACACTTGATGCAGGTGCAGTAATTGGACTTGTATCCCTTGTAGTTACCCTGATGGGAGCTGCATTTGGGGCAGGCGTTGCAGTCGAAAAGCAAATCGAGAAGATCGAAAGATTGAATCGAAAGCTGGAAGACAAAGAACATAGTGAAGCACACAAAAACGACCGCCGTTAGATCCCCAACAAAGATTAGAACGACAGTCGTTTTGGTTTTTTATTCTAGGGGCTAGCCGTCTATCGGTAGCACCTTTTTTCATTGATATAGTAACACGTAACAATGAATGATTCAAGAGAAAAGACTAAAAAGAAGACTGCCATTTCTGCAAGAGTAAATGCCACTTCTCTAAATTCATTTTTCAAAGTGGAAATAAACTTTTCACTTCGGTTTAGGATTTTCTGCTCCATTTCCTAGATCCAGTGCATGGTTTCCATCAGGAATAGCCAGAAAGTAAGGGTCAGGGGCATGAAAACGGTCGTAGCTACGCAGATACTGGCAGTCAGGGTGCCCTTATGTCCCATCTGCTTTGCCATCACATAGCTGGCCGGTGTGGTGATGGAGCCCAGCATCACCAGGATGCCCACCAGCTTCTCTCCGGTGAAGCCAAAGTGAACCGCCAACGGTATAAAGAGGGCAGGCAGGATAACCAGCTTGATCAATGTCGCTATAGCCGTGAGCCTCCCCTCGCTGATGGCATCCTTTCCCTTAAAGCCGGCGCCGATGGCTATGAGGGCTATGGGTGAGCTCACATCACCCAGCATGGACAGTGTATCCTGGGCCGCCTCCGGCATGGGCAGCTGCAGCAGACTCCAGAGAAAGCCAAGAGCCAGACCGATGATGATGGGGTTGGTGATGATCTTGTACAATGTCTGACGAAGCAGGGCGCCCAGGTCATGGGATACCTCCCCGCCCTCATATCTCGCCGGGCACTCCAGCACCAGGATCAGTACCGCGAAGATATTATAGAGAGGGACGCAGCCCAGGATCATCAGGCCCGATATGTCCGCCTTGCCATAGATCAGCATCACCAGCGCTACACCAAGGATCGCTGCAGAGGAGCGGTAGGATCCCTGGACGAATTCTCCGATCTGAGTCTTGTCCTTGATCAGGTGTCTGGCCAGGAACCAGGTGACCAGGATACTGGCTAACGTGACCGCCGCGCAGTATCCCACATAGCCCGCATCAAAGCAGGCCCGGATGTCTGTGCCGGAGAGGTCAGAGAAAAGCAGCACCGGCAAGGAGACATGAAAGACAAGCTTATTGGCGCCGCTCACGAATTCCTCCGACAGAAAGCCCCGGCGTCGCAGGAAGTATCCCAGCACCATGAGGGCGAAAAGAGGCAATGTGTGATTGACGGAGAAGATGAGATTGGAAAGCATGATTGGTTCCCTTCTTTGTTTATTTACGTTTGCTGTCGCAATGCATATCTTTGCTTTTTAATAGCCATGATAACTATACCAGTGTTGCTCGCTCTTTTCCAGTCATCCCCGAGGCTAAAAAAGGGACCGCATTGGCTCTGTGCCAATGCGGTCCCTTCCTGCTTCCTTCAGAGATTATTCCCCATCGTAAGGAATAACAGCTCCGTCGTAAGTCTCGTTGATGTAATTCTTGATATCATCAGACTTCAGTACTTCTACCAGTGCCTTGATGGCATCATTTTCTTCGTTGCCTTCCTCTACAGCGATGACATTTACATAGGTCTTAGCTGCCTCGGAATCGGACTTCTCATAAGCGATAGCATCCTTGCTCACAGAGAAACCAGCCTCCAGTGCGTAGTTGCCGTTCATGACTGCCAGAGCCACCTCGCCGATGACATGAGGGATCTGTGCTGCTTCCAGCTCCTCGAACTTGATGTTCAGCGGATTGTCCACGATGTCGTTAACAGTAGCTTCCAGACCTGCGCCGTCCTTTAAGGTCAGCACACCGTTGTCCTGCAGCAGCAGAAGTGCTCTTGCCTCGTTGGTGGTATCGTTGGGCACTGCGATGGTGTCGCCGTCTGCCAGGTCATCTAAGCTGCTCTTGGTGCCGGGATAGATGCCGAAGGGCTCATAGTGGATCTTGCCTGCTACTACCAGGTGTGTGCCCTTCTCCTCATTGAAGCTGTCCAGATAAGGAACATGCTGGAAATAGTTGGCATCGAACTCGCCGCTCTCTACTACCAGGTTCGGCTGTACATAGTCATCGAATACGGTTACTTCCAGGTCATAGCCCTTGTCCTTGAGCAGATCCTTTGCCTTCTCCAGGATCTCTGCGTGAGGGGTTGCGCTGGCTGCTACCTTGATCACGGTCAGGTCGCCGTCTGCTGCTTCCTCTGCCTCGGTGGTCTCCTCAGCAGCTGCCTCTGTGGACTCCTCTGCGGCAGCCTCCTCGGTGGATGCCTCTGCAGATGCGTCTGTGGAAGTGCTGGAGCTGCCGCATGCAGATAATACGCTCACTGCAAGTACAGCGGTCAGTACAGATGCCAATACTTTCTTTTTCATAATGTCCTCCTTTTGCCGCATTGGCTGCGGCGTGTTTTGTTTCGGTGTTGCTTTGGTGTTGCTTTTNNTGTTGCTTTGGTGTTGCTTTTATCTTAAATTTCCGGCACTTCTTTGATGCTGCATCATCTGCTTTTATCGCTTTGAGAGCATATACCACCTTGTCATACAGTAGCCTGTCATTAAGATTCATAACAGCTTTCCATGCATGACGAGGATACAGCAACCGCTCCCGCACCGGAAACGAAAGATCTACTTTCTCTTATCCAGCACTGCTGCCACCTTCGTGCCGGCGATCTGGAAGATCTGCACCAGCAGTACCAGCAGTACCACGGTGACGATCATGATGTCACTCTGGTAACGATAGTAACCGTAACGGATCGCGATATCACCCAGTCCGCCGCCGCCTACTGTGCCGGCCATGGCGGAATAGCCAAGGATCGTGCCGAATGCAATGGTGGCACCTACGATCAGGGAAACTCTCGCCTCCCCCAGCAATACTCTCCAGATAATGGTCATATTGCCGGCGCCCATGGACTGGGCTGCCTCGATGACGCCGTGGTCTACTTCCTTTAAGGAAGATTCCACCATTCTGGCGATGAAAGGTGCTGCGGAAATCACCAGCGGCACGATGGTCGCCGTGGTGCCGTAGCTCTTACCCACGATGAAGCGGGTCAGGGGAATGATCAGGATCAGCAGGATCAGGAAAGGAATACTGCGCAGGATATTGCAGATCACATCCAGGATCCGGTACAGCACCGCATTGGGACGAATACCTTCCTTATCGGAGATCATCAGCAGGATGCCCAGCGGCAGCCCCAGCACATAGCCGAAGACCGTAGAGACCACGGACATGTAGAGTGTCTCACCGATACCCTGTACGATCATATTGATTACTTCACTGCTCCACATCGTCATGCACCTCCTCTACTGCCAGACCGCGCTGCTCCAGATAGCTGATCATCTCGGCCTGCTGCTTTTCGTCCGCCGGCAGTCCCAGGATCATCTGCCCTCTGGCGGTGCCGCCCACGTCCCTGGTATCTGCCTTCAGGATATTCACCGGGGTGCCGAACTGCAGGATCATGTTGGCGATCACCGGCTCAAAGGATGAATTGCTGCTGAAAACGATGCGGATCCGCTTACCCTCATGGAGCAGCGGCTTTTGTCTGGAGACGCCCTCCCACTCGTCGGGATCTTTTCCTTCTATAATAAGCTGTCTGGCTGCGCGGGACTGCGGTCTGGTAAAGACCTGCTCCACGGAGCCGTTTTCCACCAGGGCACCGTGCTCTACGATGGCCACATGCTGGCAAATCTCCTGCACCACAGACATCTGATGGGTGATGATGATGATGGTGATGCCCATCTCCTTATTGATCTTTCGAAGGAGCTCTAAGATCGAAGCGGTGGTCTGGGGATCCAGCGCGCTGGTAGCCTCGTCGCACAGAAGGATCTTCGGATCGCAGGCCAGTGCTCTGGCGATGGCCACACGCTGCTTCTGTCCGCCGGAGAGCTGCGCCGGATATGCCTTTTCCTTATCGGAAAGGCCTACGGTCTTTAAAAGTTCCCGGGCCTTTTCCCTGGCCTCCTTCTTTGCCACCCCCTGGATCTGCAGGGGAAAACAGATATTGTCGATGACATTTTTCTGCATCAGCAGGTTAAAGCTCTGGAAAATCATGCCGATGCTGCTGCGAAGCTTTCGCAGCTCCCGATCGGACAGCTGTCCCAACTCCTGTCCCTCTACCAGCACCTTGCCCGCGGTGGGCTTTTCCAGATAGTTCAGGCATCTGACCAGTGTACTCTTGCCCGCACCGGACATACCGATGATGCCATAGATATCACCTGCCTCGATCTGCAGGCTGATGTCCTTTAATGCCTCTACTGTCGCATCCTTTGTCTCAAAGGTCTTTGACAGGTTCTGCACCTCGATGATATATGACATAGTCCCTGTTCCTTCCTTTTCATCTCCCTGTGCCGCCATCTCACAGCGGCAGCCTGCGGAAAATTACGCGAAAGCGAATTCCCCGATAGCGGCAATCACAAATACAATGCGCTGAACATATTACCTTATTTTATCGAACTTGTCCAATTTGAACAGACGGAAAAACAGAATAGCCTGCTATAGCTTTTATGCATAGCATCTTATATTTCTATTTCCTTTGTTTATTTCCTGTTTTCCTACTTGTTTCGTAGGATACTATTCCTGTTTCCTTTTGTCAATGCTTTTCTTGCACGAATTTGAAAACAACAACGGCACAGGATTCTATATCCTGTGCCGTGTTTTACCACTGTTCTTAAACAATATCTCCCGAATCAGAACTCATACTCCAGATTGACATGATCCTGAATCGGAATACTGTCCGCATCAGACTTATTGCTGATGGAAATCTTGCCTGCCACCAGATCCGCATAGAGCTGATCGTACTGCCCTATGGTGAAATTCTTCAGCCGGCTGCTGGTCATGGACAGACAGATGCTGTTCTGTGCAGCCCCCAGCTGGGTCTCCTTCCCGGCATAGGTGTCGCTGAAATGCCAGTCGTTCTCATAGAGATCCCGCAGGCACAGGTCGATGGTCTGCTGTATATTCTTCATAGCGGAGACGACCACCGTATCGTACATGCCGGACTGGTCCACATCCACACCGATCATCACCGCATCATTGGCCTTCGCCGCCTCGTTGCAGCTCTCTCCTATACCGCCGCCGCAGGCGAAGACCACCTCCGTGCCGTCTGCATACCAGCTGTTCATCTTATCCCGGATGGCATCGGAGGGCGAGAAGGAATAGGCATACCAGTACTTCACATCTACCTTATCCACGCCCAGTGCCTCGGCAGCCGCATTGGCGCCCTGCAGGAAGCCGTAGCCGTAACGGATCACCCCGGCCACCGGCACACCGCCCAGAAAGCCCAGCTTTCTGTAGCCATCTGCCACCGCTGCATAGCCGGCCAGATAGCCGGCTTCTTCTTCCTTAAAGGTGATCAGCGCTGTATTCTGTCCCACCGTCACATGTGCCCTGTCCATGGCCTTCTGGGAAACATCCAGAGAAAGGAAAGCCACGTCCGGATACTTGGTCTGCGCATTGCCGATGGTGTTGACAAAGAATGCGCCGGGCATCACCACAGCCTTTGCACCGTCCGCCACTGCCTTATCAATCTGCTCCATGCAGGTCCCGTCCGTATGGGCGTCCGGCAGATAGTAATTGCACTGCAGGGAATTTTCCTCGCAAAAGCTCTGGATGCTCTCCCAGCTGATCTGGTTATAAGAACCGTCCTCCAGTTCTCCGGAGCCTGTCACCAGGGCGATGTCTGTCCGGTTCTGACTGCCTGCGCCTGCATCTGTGCC
>CAVKQI010000072.1:0-12523 GCA_963658405.1 bacterium
AGGCATTTCTTTTTGTCACGAATTGATTCCTCATCCCCTGTTTTGAATACACACTGTATTAGTGCATTTAATACAGTACACCATATCTCAGAAAAAGAAAACCCCTTTTTGTCATTTTCACGCAAACTTAAGATTCGTAATTTTCCTGTAACAAATTGCCATTCCTTCAGGTCCTCCTCTTTGGCAGGAAGTTTCCCATCAGAACAGGCCGGCGTCCGATATCAAAAGAGACAGGACACATTTCTGCATCCTGCCTCCTTGCTTTTATTTCTCTTTTATTCCTCTTCGCTTTCGGTGGGAAGTGTCACATGTTCTTCTTCATTTCCTGCAAAAGCCTCTTCCTCGGGAATCTCTTCCATAGCGTCTTCGAGGTTATCGTATTCCTTGTCGCCGTCGGATACTCTCTCCCTGACTTTAGCGATCTTTGCTACCTTCACGCCTTCATCCAGATTGATCAGCTTGACACCGGAGGTGATACGGCTGTATTTGCTGATCTCGCCTGTGCGCAGCTGGATAATGATGCCGCTGGTGGTGATCATCATGATCTCGTGATCATCGGTGACAGCCTTGACACCTACTACATCGCCGGTCTTTTCTGTGATCTTATAGCACTTTATGCCCTTGCCGCCGCGATACTGAAGCTTGAATTCCTCCATATCCGTGCGCTTGCCCATGCCGTTCTCAGAGACGATCAGCAGGCTGTCTCCCTGATGATTCAGCTGCATGCCCACGACTTCGTCGCCGTCATCCAGTGTCATACCGATGACACCCATGGAAGAGCGGCCGGTAGCCCGGACATCTGTCTCCCGGAAACGGATGCACATACCATTCTTTGTCACCAGGAAGATCTCGCTGTTTTCATCGGTCTGCTTTACTTCGATGAGTTCATCATCCTCGCGAAGATTGATGGCATTGAGTCCGTTTTTCCGGACATTGCTGTACTCTGTCAGCAGGGTCTTCTTTACGATGCCGCTCTTTGTCACCATGAAGAGATTCTTATCTTCCTTGTATTCCCTGATCGGAATGATCGCGGAGATCTTCTCACCCGGTGTCAGCTGGAGCAGATTGATCACCGCTGTACCTCTGGCGGTGCGGCCTGCCTCCGGAATCTGATAAGCCTTCAGACGATAGACTCTGCCGTAGTTCGTAAAGAACATGATGTAATTATGCGTCGTCGTCATCAGCAGATCTTCGATATAGTCATTGTCGATGGTCTGCATGCCCTTGATACCCCGGCCTCCTCTGTTCTGGGAACGGAAATTGTCGATGGTCATTCTCTTGATATAGCCAAGGGAAGTCATGGCAATGACGGTATTCTCGTTGGGGATCAGGTCTTCATTATCGATATCATGCTCATCGGTGCCGATCCTGCTGCGGCGGTCATCGCCGTATTTTTCCGCGATGGTATTCATCTCATCCTTGATCACGCCCAGCAGGAGCTTTTTATCTGCCAGGATAGCCTTTAACTTTTCGATGGTCTTTACCAGTTCCTGATGCTCTGCCTCCAGCTTCTCTCTTTCCAGACCGGTGAGAGCACGCAGACGCATGTCCACGATAGCCTGAGACTGGGCGTCGCTCAGTCCGAACCGCTCTGTCAGACTTACCTTTGCAGCCTGTACATTGGGGCTGTGGCGGATGATGGAGACCACCTCGTCGATATTGTCCAGGGCTACCAGCAATCCCTGCAAGATATGATCTCTTTCCTCTGCCTTATTCAGATCATATCTGGTCCTTCTGGTCACCACATCTTCCTGGTGCTTGATGTAATAGCAGAGCATATCCAGGAGATTTAATACCTTGGGCTCATTATTCACCAGCGCGAGCATGATGATGCCGAAGGTATCCTGCATCTGTGTGTGCTTATAGAGCTGATTCAGGATAATATTGGCATTGGCATCATGGCGCAGCTCGATGACGATGCGCATACCTTCCCGGTCGGACTCATCACGAAGGCCTGTAATGCCGTCGATTTTCTTTAACTTGACCAGTTCTGCGATCTTCTGGATCAGGTTGGCCTTATTTACCATGTAGGGGAGCTCGGTGACAATGATCCGGCTCTTGCCATTGGACATGGTCTCGATATTGGTCACGGCTCTGACTCTTACCTTGCCGCGACCTGTGCGGTATGCCTCATTGGCGCCTGCGGTGCCCATGATGATGCCGCCGGTGGGAAAATCGGGCGCCTTGACGATGGGAAGGATCTCCTCGATGTCGGTCTCTCTGTCTTCCTCAATGCGGTTCGTGATGATCTTGTCGCAGGCACTGATGACCTCCCGCAGGTTGTGCGGCGGGATATTGGTAGCCATACCTACTGCGATACCGGTGGTTCCGTTGACCAGCAGATTCGGAAAACGGCTGGGCAGGACAGCAGGCTCTTTCTCTGTCTCATCAAAGTTCGGTGTGAAGTCCACCGTGTCCTTGTTGATGTCCGCCAGCATCTCCATGCTGATCTTTGTCAGACGCGCCTCGGTATATCGCATCGCCGCTGCGCCGTCTCCGTCCACGGAACCAAAGTTGCCGTGGCCGTCTACCAGCGGATAGCGGGTATTCCAGGTCTGTGCCAGATTGACCAAGGCTCCGTAAATAGAGCTGTCTCCATGGGGGTGATATTTACCCATGGTATCACCTACGATACGGGCACATTTTCTGTGGGGCTTATCGGGACCGTTGTTCAGTTCGATCATCGCATACAGAATGCGTCTCTGCACCGGCTTTAGTCCGTCTCTTACATCCGGGAGTGCCCGGGATGCGATAACGCTCATGGCATAATCGATATACGAGGTCTCCATGGTCTTCTGGAGATCCACATCTTTTATGCGGTCAAACATTGTATCGTCCATAGTAAACTCCATTCTGCTCTTTAAATATCAAGGTTTTCCACAAAGCGGGCATTTTTCTCGATAAATTCACGGCGCGGATCCACCTTATCCCCCATCAGGGTGGTAAAAGTCAGATCTACCTCGGATTCGCTCTCCTCATTCATCACCACTTTTTTGAGGATTCTGGTCTCCGGATTCATAGTGGTCTCCCAGAGCTGCTCCGGATCCATCTCACCCAGTCCTTTATAACGCTGAATTCTGTTGTTCTGGTCTCTTCCTACCTCCAGAAGAATCTTGTTCAGCTCCTCATCGCTGTAGGCATACCAGACTTTTTTATTTTTCTCCAGCTTGTATAACGGCGGCATAGCCAGATATACATGGCCCTCCTTGATCAGGCGGGGCATAAAGCGATAGAAGAAGGTCAGCATCAGGGTATCGATATGCGCGCCGTCCACATCGGCATCCGTCATGATGATGATCTTGTCATAGCGGAGTTTTTCGATATCAAAGTCATCGTGGATACCGGTACCGAAGGCCGTGATCATGGCCTTGATCTCTTCATTGGCGTAGATCTTGTCTTCTCTGGCTTTTTCCACATTCAGGATCTTGCCGCGAAGGGGAAGGATCGCCTGGGTATCCCGGCGTCTGGCCGTCTTGGCGGAGCCGCCTGCGGAATCACCCTCTACCAGGAAGATCTCACATTTCTTCGGATCCTTGTCCGAGCAGTCTGCCAGCTTGCCCGGCAGTCCCATATCTCCCAGAGCCGTCTTGCGGCGGGTCAGCTCTCTTGCCTTTCTCGCAGCCTCTCTGGCACGCTGGGCCATGATGGATTTCTCACAGATAGTCTTTGCCACCTGGGGATTCTGCTCCAGGAAATAGGTGAGCTGCTCGGAAACAATGCTGTCCGTAGCGCCTCTGGCCTCGATATTTCCCAGCTTCTGCTTGGTCTGTCCCTCAAACTGGGGATCCTCGATCTTGATGCTGATGATGGCAGTCAGACCTTCCCGGATGTCATCACCGGATAAATTGGGCTCACTGTCCTTTAAGAGCTTGTTGGCTCTGGCGTATTCGATAAAGGTCTTTGTCAATGCATTTCGAAAGCCCACCAGATGCATGCCGCCCTCCGGGGTGTTGATATTATTGACAAAGCTGTACTCACTCTCTGTGTAGGAGTCATTGTGCTGCAGGGCTACTTCCACGTAAACGTTGTTTTTCGTACCCTCGAAGTACATGACCTGATCATACAGAGCATTCTTGCTTCTGTTCAGGTATGTGACGAATTCCTTGATGCCGCCCTCGTAGTGGAACACATTCTCTCTGGGTGTCTCCCCTTCCTCTACGCGCATATCCCGCAGTGTGATCTTCAGAGCCTTGGTCAGGAAAGCCATTTCCCGCAGACGCTGCTTGAGCACATCATAATCAAAGACTGTGGTCTCCTGGAAGATCTCCGGATCAGGCAGGAAAGTAACCCTTGTGCCGCTTTCTCCCTGCGCACATTCTCCTACCACCTTCAAAGGATAGCAGATCTGTCCTCTTTCATAGCGCTGCTGATAGATCTTGCCTTCTGTTCTGACCTGTACCTCCAGCCAGCAGGAGAGGGCATTTACCACAGAGGCACCTACACCGTGCAGACCGCCGGATACCTTGTATCCCCCGCCGCCGAACTTGCCGCCGGCGTGAAGAATGGTAAAGACCACTTCCACTGCGGTCTTTCCTGATTTGTGGTTGATACCCACAGGAATGCCGCGGCCGTTGTCCACTACGGTAATGGAATTATCCGGGTTGATGGTGACCTCGATATGGGTACAGAATCCTGCCAACGCTTCATCCACGGAATTATCTACGATCTCGTATACCAGATGGTGGAGTCCCCTGGAGGAAGTAGTGCCGATATACATGCCGGGACGCTTGCGGACAGCCTCCAGTCCTTCCAGGATCTGGATATTGTCGGCCGTATATTCCTGCACCTCGGTGGTATCCTTCACATTGTCGTCTCTGTACTCTTTTTTATTTTCCTCGTATTCCTCTACCACTTCTTC
Source organism: bacterium (assembly GCA_963658405.1). GTDB lineage: Bacteria > Bacillota > Clostridia > Lachnospirales > Lachnospiraceae > CAG-791. The sequence continues at coordinate 4,859 of CAVKQI010000072.1, forward strand.
ACCGGACTGCGCTTTTTCCTGCGCACTTTCCCCGGCAGGTAAGTCAAAAGCTTTATCATCCGGCTTTGCGCCCACACCGGCATTCTCCTTATTCAACGCCTGCAGTATTTCTCTTCCTTTGTTGTCGATTTCTTCCTGTCTGCTCATGCATACCTCCTGTGGAAGCGGCTCTGCCGCAGTATTTATCAGCCTTTTTCACCCTCCGGCAGACTTTCTCTGACCACAGAGCCCTCTCTGATCTCAAAAAGCCTGTCTATGGAAAAACGATTATTGACGAATTCATCCAGTCCTGTGCAGGTGATAAAGGTCTGAATGCCGCCGATACTGTTCAAAAGATAATTCTGTCTCCCGGAATCCAGCTCGGAAAGCACATCATCCAGCATCAGAACCGGCTTTTCTCCGATGGATTCTTTTACCAGTTCGATCTCCGAGAGTTTCAGGGAAAGGGCACAGGTTCTCTGCTGTCCCTGGGAGCCGAATTTGCGGATATCAATGTCATTATCCACAAAGGAAAAATCATCCCTGTGCGGTCCCACGCATGTCATCTTGAGTTTGATATCTCTCTCCCTGGAAGCGAGGAGTTTTTTCTCAAAGGCGTCCGCGGTTACCTCCGGCTCATACTGTACGATCAGCTTTTCTTTGCCACCGGATAATTTTTCGTGCATTTTCCCGATGATCTCATTTAACTGCTGTATAAACTGCTGCCGCCTCTCTATGATCTTCGTCCCATAGGAAAGCAGCTGCATATCCCATATACCGATGGTTTCCTTCAGTTCCGGGTTAAAATACAGCTCTCTGAGCAGTTTATTTCTCTGATCGATGATCTTGTTGTAGTGATTTAAATTAAACAGATAGGACCGGTCCAGCTGACACAGCTCCATGTCCATAAATCTGCGGCGCTCAGAAGGTCCGTCCTTTACGATGGACAGATCTTCCGGCGAAAAGAACACGATATGCAGAATCCCCACCAGGTCGGAGGCCTTTTTGATGCGCTGTCCGTTGATGGCAATGCCCTTGGACTTGTTTTTGCGCAAATGCATATCAATCTGATAATCAATGTCGGATTTAAGAAGACAGCAGCGAATGTGCGACTCTTCCTGCCCGAAACGGATCAGATCCCGATCCTTCATACCTCGGTGAGACCTGGTGGTGGAAACCATGTACATGGCCTCCAGCACATTGGTCTTTCCCTGTGCATTATCGCCGTAGAGAATATTGGTTCCCTCGGAAAAATCCATATGCAGGGCAGTATAGTTGCGAAAATCCGCCAATTCCAGAGATTGTATGATCATGCTTTGTCCAAAGCAGCCGGTGCCGATACGCTGCACTCCTGTCCGTCAAAGGAAAACACGTCGCCGTCACGGAGCTTCTTGCCTCTTCGGGTCTCGGTCTCTCCGTTGACTTTCACGTTGCCTTCTTCGATTTCGACTTTGGCTTCTACGCCGGAATCTACCATACCGGCCAGCTTTAAGGCCTGTCCAAGCTTTATAAATTCATCTCTGATCTCGATCTGCTGCATAGGATTCCTCATTTGCGGGTAATAAAATGTTTTTGTTTAGCAGATTGTCTGTTACTGTGAAACCTCACAACCTGTATTAATCTACATTGATGAAATTGATCGGCAGTACCAGGTAAATGTAATCCTCTGCATTATTCCGGATAAAGCAGGGAGCCTTGGCATTGACAAAGTACATATCGATCTCTTCGTCGTCAATGGCCCGGAGGGCATCGATGACGAACTTCGGATTAAAGCCGATCATCAGATCCTTGCCGGATTTATTGATCTCGATGACTTCGTCCATGCTGCCGATGACCGTATTGATCTTTAATTCCATCTGACCATCGGTGATGGAGATGATGATGGGCTTTTTGTCTCCTTCTTTGACAAAGAGGGTAGCGCGGTCGATACAGCTGAGAATTTCCTGGCGGTTTACCGTCATTTTTGTCTCATAATCGCTGGAAAGCATCTGATCAATGCGGAAATACTCGCCTTCGATCAGGCGGGAGACTACTACCGTATCGTCAAATTCGAACATGACGTGTTTATCACTGAAGAAAATGCTTACGTTCTTTTCCATATCGCCGGAGATGATCTTGCTGATATCAGAAAGGGTCTTGCCGGGAATGATGACCTTGCGGTTATTGTAAGAGCCGTTCAGCTCTACCTTGCGGATGGAAATACGATGGCCGTCCAGAGAGACCATTTTGAGAATCCCGTCCTTGATCTCCATGAGTTCACCGGTCATCATCTTATTGCTCTCATTGGTGGAGATGGAAAAGATGGTCTTGTTGATCAGCTCCCGAAGGGTGTACTGGGAGATATTGATGCCGTCCATTTTTTCAAATTCGGGGAGGTAGCAGAAATCGCTGCCGTTTTTGCCAAGGATGTGGAATTTGGCTTTTTCGCATACGATGGAGACCTTTTCGCCTTCCGTGGTGATGGTGACATCATTATCGGGAAGCTTGCGGATGATGGCAGAAAAGATCGAAGCGTCTACGGCGATGATGCCGTGCTCCATGATCTCACCGCCTACCAGGGTCTCGATGCCCAGCTCCATGTCATTGGCGATGAGCTTGACCTGATCGGCGGAGGCATCGATGAGGATGCACTGAAGAATGGTCATAGTCGTCTTGCCGGGGACGGCCTTGGATACAATCTGAATACCGTTGATAAGCGTATTCCTGGAAATTCGGATCTTCATGAAAGCAAAACTCCCTTCTGCAGACGCGGCGGGGCGTCAGAGATATAAAGAAAAAATCGTAGTAAATCGTAGTAATGGCGGTGCAAATGTGTAAAACTGTCTCGATTATACTATTTTTCGGCTCGAAATACAATTTTCAGCTGTGCAAAAAGCCGCTTGAACGGTGTGAAAAACCATCGAGTTATCAACTATATCGTCTCGGAGACAAAAATCGCTCTACGGGGCAAATAAAGCCGGGTAAAAATCATTGTGTATAAAAGGGGCAGTTATCCACCCGAATCAGGACGGCGGATTGAGTTTTTTGACAATGATATCCACATTGCTCTTTAAGTCGTCATTTTCGAGCATGGACTCTTTGATCTTGTCGTAGCCGTGGATGATGGTGGTGTGGTCCTTCTTGCCAAGGACTTTACCGATTTCGTTAAGAGTCAGCGTGGTGTATTCCCTGCACAGATACATGATGATCTGTCTGGGAAGTACGAACTCGGCGTTTCTCTTTTTGGAAGTAATATCGGAGACCTTCACGCCGTAATGCTCGCAGACCACGGAGACGATCTTGGCGGAGGTGATGGCCTGGCTCTTGTCGGGATAGACGATATCCTTGAGAGCTTCCTTGGCGGTATTTAAATTAATATCTACATTATTAAGGCGGGAGTAGGCGAAGATCTTATTGAAGGCGCCTTCCAGCTCCCGGATATTGGACTTTATATTGGAAGCAATGTATTCCAGGATCTCGTCATCGAGCTGTCTGTGGGTGGCATCGGCATTGCGGCGCAGGATGGCCATTCTGGTCTCGTAGTCCGGCGGCTGAATGTCCGCGATCAGTCCCCACTCGAAACGGGAGCGGAAGCGCTCCTCTAAGGTTTCCATTTCCTTGGGCGGTCGGTCGGAGGAGATGATGACCTGTTTTCCCTGGGAATGCAGCTCATTGAAGGTGTGGAAAAACTCTTCCTGGGTACTTTCTTTTCCTATTATAAACTGAATATCATCGATCATCAGCACGTCCACCGTGCGGTACTTGTCCCGGAGCTTCGCCATGGAGGAGGCATTACCGCTTCGGATGGACTCGATCACTTCGTTGGTAAACTGCTCGGAGGTGACGTAGAGTACCTTCATATCGGGATTCTGCTCTAAGACAAAATAGCCGATGGAGTGCATCAGGTGGGTCTTGCCCAGTCCCGGTCCGCCGTAGAGGAAGAGGGGATTGTAGGCCTGTCCGGGAGACTCTGCTACAGCCAGGCAGGCGGAATGGGCGAATTTATTATTGCTGCCGACCACGAAGGTATCGAAACGATACTTGGGATTTAAGTTGGCATTCTCAAACCGGGCATTATTGGCCGGGGGATTGGGGGCAGCAGCGGGGGCAGCCTCTTCGGCATCCGCATCCTTTTCTAATATGAAGGTAATCTCAAAGGTTTCGTCCATCATCTCCGAGATGGTGACCTGAAAGAAGTTTTTGTACTTATTAGAAATGTAGTTCAGCGCGTGGCTCTGGTCGGAGGGGATCACAATGGTGACAAGGCTCCCCCGGACGTTCTTCAGCTGCAGGGGTTTTACCCATGTATCATAGGAGATATTGGACAGCTCATACTCGTCCCGGATATGTTCTTTGATCTTTGTCCAGTTCTCTCTGATAAGTTCTTCGTGCATAAGTAGAAATCTCCATTCCGCAGACAGCGCCTGTCTGCACTGATAGGTTTTCCCCTGACAGGGATGAAAAGAGGACGCTGCAGCGTGACTGCGTCCTCTTTGTGGATAACTTATAGAAAAAGGCTAAAATACAGCCTTTTTAACCATGTGAAAGCTGTGATTTGTGGACTGGATACTATCATATAATAAAAAAAAAGAAAGTTCAAACGCGAGTTATCCACATTTTTTTGGGGATGGAGAGGTGGATAAGGAAAATTTTCTGAAAGAAGCGGAAACAGTGTGGAAAGAGTTATAAACGAAATAAACAGGCATTTTTACGGCTTTTTCGATGCTGTGAATGTGGAAAATGTGAAAAAAATCAGGGTTATCCACAGTTTATACACATTATGTGGATAGCTTTTAAAAGTTATCCACATAGGTGGAAAAGTGAAAATTCCGCAAGATATGGGAGAAAAAAATTTTCATTTTCAATATCTTGAAGATAGCCTCCTGCAGGCCAAAAAGTGCCGAAAATGCCGTATTTATAAGGATTTTTACTTGACGCGCGTACAGGTTTTATATATAATGAGAGAGCTGTTTACCACACAAAACAGCATGTTCTGTGAAATTCTGTTAAATGGAAAGAGAAACGTGATCTTTCCTTTTCAGATCTGATCGGGAAAGAAAACGTTGTAAAGTATAAGGAGGTATATCACAATGGCAAAGATGACATATCAGCCGAAGAAGAGACAGCGCTCTAAGGTACACGGCTTCAGAGCAAGAATGAGCACTCCCGGAGGAAGAAAAGTTTTAGCTGCAAGAAGAGCTAAAGGCAGAAAGAAATTAACCGCTTAGGCCGCAGTAATGTGGCCTTTTTTTTACTATGGAATCACTGAAGAAAAACGAAGATTTTAGAAAATGCTATCGGGAGGGCAAGTCATTTGCCAACAGATATCTGGTTCTGTATGTGTGTGGGAATGAACTGGGTTATAACAGAGTAGGTATTTCTGTCAGTAAAAAAGTAGGAAACAGTGTGGTAAGACATCGGGTCAAGAGACTCGTAAAAGAAAGTTACAGACTGCATGAAGACATGTTCAATAGTGGTTTGGACGTGGCAGTCATCGGGAGAGCGTCTGCAGCGCAGGCCTCCTATCATGAAATAGAGAGAGCACTCTTGCACCTCACCAAACAGGCGAAGCTTCATCGCAATGGATGATCCGTCATCCGTCACATATGGCAAAAAAACTGTTAATCGCATTGATTAAGTTCTATAGAAAATATCTTTCCCCCTTGAAAAGCACACGGTGTCCTTACCATCCGACCTGCTCGGAATACGGTTTGGAGGCTGTGGAAAAGTACGGCGCTTTGAAAGGAGGATTGCTTGCGTTATGGAGAATTTTACGCTGCAATCCTTTTTCCCATGGAGGATATGATCCGGTCCCAGATGAGCTTAACTTTCGTAGGAGGAGGAAGTCTTGAATTTTTCTTTACTGACCAAGTCCAGCACCTTTATCATCGGTCCCATTGCATCCCTTCTGGGTTATCTGATGAATGGTATCTTCTGGATATTGAATAAAATCGGTATTCCGAATACCGGTCTGGCAATCATCATTTTCACCATCGTGATCTACACCGCTTTGCTGCCTCTGACCGTAAAGCAGCAGAAGTTTGCAAAGCTGCAGAACAAGATGACCCCCGAGATCAATAAGATCCGGGACAAGTACAAGGGCCGCAACGACAACGAGTCCATGATGAAGATGAACGAGGAGACTCAGGCTGTCTACAAGAAGTACGGCGTTTCCGCAACGGGCAGCTGTGTACAGCTTCTGATCCAGATGCCCATTCTGTTTGCCCTGTACCGCGTTATCTACAATATTCCTGCCTATGTTACACAGGTAAAGGAAGCATTTATGCCGGTGGTGGACGGTCTGATGAATACAGACGGCGCCCTGAGCTACATGCAGAACCTGTCGGTGGCCAAGCAGTTCTCCAGCCAGTTCACCAATGAGAATTTTACCGGCGGCGTCACCAGCTATGTGCAGAATACACTGGTTGATGTACTGAATAAGTTCTCCACAGCAGACTGGGCTAACCTTTCCGATAATTTTTCCTCTATTTCCGGACAGATCGAAGGCGCCCTTACCAAGATCCAGACCTACAATAATTTCCTGGGCCTGAATATCGGCGATTCTCCTTCCTATCTGGTCATGACCGGATGGAATAACAAGCAGTATCTGATGATCGTCTCTGCACTGATCATTCCTGTACTTTCTGCAGCTACGCAGTGGATCAACGTAAAGCTGATGCCCCAGGCAGCAGCCCAGAGCGGTCAGGATGAAAACAGTGCCATGGTCAATTCCATGAAGACCATGAACATGATGATGCCCCTGATGTCCGCGTTCTTCTGCTTTACCCTTCCTTCCGGTATGGGTCTTTACTGGATCGCCGGTTCCGTGATCCGCTCCATTCAGCAGATCTTCGTCAATAAGCACATCGACAAGATGGACATTGACGCCATGGTAAAGAAGAACGAAGAGAAGTACAAGGAGCAGTTGGCAAAGAACGCCGGCAAGCAGACGGTTTCTCAGCGCATGATGGCGGAGTATTCCAATATGAATACCAAGAAGATCGTCACAGAGCGCGCCGCTGTACATGAAGCCAGCGGAGAGAATCAGAAGAAGCTGGAAAAATCCGAGGAGATCTACAGCCAGAAAAAGTACAAAAAGGGGAGTCTGGCTGCGAAGGCCAATATGGTAAAGGATTTTAACGACAGCAGCAGAAAATAGTTGTATATGGGAGTGGTAGAAGGTATGTCACAGGAATATATAGAAGTAACAGAAAAGACAGTGGACGATGCGATCACCACGGCATGCCAGAAACTGTCTGTTACCAGCGACAGGCTGGATTATGTGGTAGTCAGCCACGGCAGCTCCGGATTCCTGGGTTTTGGCGGAAAGCCTGCCGTCATCAAGGCGAGAGTAAAGGAAGCCGCAGAGGCTACGCAGGCGATCCTGGATGAAGTGCTTGGGAAGGTAAATCAGAAGGCAGAGAAGTCTGCAGAGGCAGCAAAGGAAGAAAAGAAGAGCGAACCTGCAAAAGAACAGACCGCAAAGGCTGTGCAGAAGCAGGAAGAGCAGAAACCTGCGCAGGCGAAAGAACAGTCTGCAGGGCAGCCGGAAAAGGCATCCGAAAAGAGAAATGGCCAGCATGGTGAGAGAAGTCGCCGCGGCGGTCGCCCGGAGCGGGATGCGCACATCGGACACGGTGAGAGAGAAATCCACACCGGCGATGTGATGTGGCTTTCCGAAGAGAATACGGAAAAGAAAGAATCCGG